>NZ_JBQKFW010000004.1:0-197785 GCF_052119145.1 Collinsella sp. LCP19S3_H3 | reverse complement strand
ACCCTTTATGTGGGGGTAGTCAAAAAAGCCCCGTCCCAAATTAGCTGCCCCGGCCTCGTCGGTGGGGGAGGGTCTGCTCCGCTATAATCGCCTAGGACATTAAATGGAAACGGGACGGGAGCCATACATGCGCCAGGGTTTCGACAACGCGAAGTATATCGAGCTGCAGGCTGCTCACATTAAGGAGCGCATCTCGCAGTTTGGCGGCAAGCTGTATTTGGAGTTTGGCGGCAAGCTGTTCGATGACTATCATGCGAGCCGCGTGCTGCCGGGTTTTGAACCGGACAGCAAGTTCCGCATGCTCAAGAGCATTGCCGACGACGTCGAGGTCATCATCGCAATCAATGCAAACCATATCGAGAAGAACAAGGCCCGTGGCGACTTGGGCATTACCTATGACGAGGACGTCCTGCGTCTGGTCGATCTGTTCCGCGGGAACGGATTTGCCGTTGCCGCCGTGGTCATCACGCAGTATGCCGGTCAGCCCGCTGCCGACGTCTTCCGCAATCGTCTAAACGCGCTCGGCATTCCCGCCAAGCTGCACTATCCCATCGAGGGCTATCCGCACGATGTCGACCTGATCGTTTCTGATGAAGGCTACGGCAAGAACGAGTTTGTCGAGACCACGCGTCCGCTCGTTGTCGTGACGGCGCCCGGCCCTGGCTCGGGTAAGCTCGCCACCTGCCTGTCGCAGCTGTATCACGAGCACAAGCATGGCACCGCTGCCGGCTATGCCAAGTTTGAGACCTTCCCGGTCTGGAATCTCCCCCTCACGCATCCGGTGAACATTGCCTATGAGGCTGCCACGGCAGACCTCGATGACGCCAACATCATCGACTCGTTCCACCTTGAGGCATATAACAAGACCACGGTCAACTACAACCGAGACGTTGAGGCGTTCCCGGTTGTTCGCGCCCTCATGGAAAAGATCTTGGGCGAGAGCCCCTATCAGAGCCCTACGGACATGGGCGTCAATATGGTCGGTTTTGCCATTACCGATGACGATGCATGCCGAGATGCCTCCAAGATGGAGATCGTGCGCCGCTATTTTGCCGCGGTTGAAAGCGTGCGCCGTACTGGCGTGGGCGATGAGCAGGTCGACCGTCTCAAACTCATTATGAAAAAAGCCGGCATCGACAAGAACTATTCTCCGGCACGCTCGGCTGCTCTCACCAGGGAGCAACTGACGGGCGGTCCCGTGGGTGCCATGGTGATGCCGGACGGTTCGGTGGTGACCGGAAAGACCTCAACGCGTCTGGGTGCCGCGAGCTCGCTCATCATGAACGCGCTTAAGCATGTTTCGGGCGTCGATCTTGAGCTCGAGGTCATCAGCGATGAGGCGATTGAGCCTATCAGCAAGCTCAAGACGCATTTCCTTGGCAGCAAAAACCCGCGTCTCCACACCGACGAGACGCTCATGGCGCTCTCTATCACCTCGGCCACGAGCGAGACGGCTACTCGTGTTCTTTCGGGTCTTGAGCAGCTGCGCGGCTGCGACGCCTTCTTTAGCGTGATTATCTCGCCTACGGACGAGACGGTGCTGCGCAAGCTGGGCATTAACGTGTGCTGTGAGCCCAAGTTTGAGCGCCGCGGCTTCTTCCATCGCTAAGATTGAGATGAGACGCCGCATCGGAGTGCGCACCCGATGCGGCGCTTAGGGGTTTTTAGGGCTTAATTTGCCGAAATTTAGGCCGTTTACCTGCCCAAAAGCGATTTGCGCGGTATACAATTACCTCAGTGGATACATCCTTTGCGGGGCTACCCATGATGGATGTTACCGGCCATCGAGGGATGCGCCGGTCATGCGCGGTGCTTTTGATGCTCGTGCTCGGTTTGAGGAGGCTGCCATGGCGGGCAAGGGTCGTGCGAGTGTCAACGATATGAAGCGTGTCGAGGTGCTGGTGCTGATGGAGATCGCTCGGCAATCTAAGGGAAACGGTGCGCCGTACGGTTTCTCGCGCAAGACACTCTCCGAGTGCGTAGGGGTTTCGCCGTATCGTGCCCGCGCTGCAATCGACCGTTTGGATTCTGATGGCCTTATCGAGGTCGTTTCTCGTTATAACGATGATGGCGGCCAGCTTGCAAACGGCATATGCCTGACCGGGCGAGGCGAGTGGTACCTTAAGGGTGTTCGTGCCGGCATGCTTGTTCAAGATATGTTGAAGGATGAGACTGCCGATCGGTAACAACACGGCAGTTTCGACGAGCCTGCACCGCCCAAAGCTACTTGGGCGGTGTTTTGTTTCGAGATGGAGAAATGCGGGCATGCGGGTGAAAAATAGCGAGCGGCTTGCTTTTCGAGTATTACAATGAAGACCCGTAAGATGTGAATGGAAAACTTCTACGGGAAGCGCAGGTAATTCAATATGACCAAGCATGTGTTTGTAACCGGCGGCGTAGTTTCGTCCTTGGGTAAGGGCATCACCGCGGCCTCGTTGGGCCGTCTGCTCAAATCGCGCGGCTACAAGGTGACGATGCAGAAGGCCGACCCGTATCTGAACGTCGACCCCGGCACCATGAGCCCGTTTCAGCATGGTGAGGTCTTCGTGACCGAGGATGGCTACGAGTCCGACCTGGACCTGGGCCATTATGAGCGCTTCATTGACGAGAATCTGACCCGTGATTCCAACTTTACGACCGGCGCTATCTACAAGAGCCTGATTGCCCGCGAGCGTCGCGGTGACTTTTTAGGCGGCACCGTTCAGGTGATTCCGCACGTCACCAACGCCATTAAGGATAAGTTCCGCCGCATCGAGGAGCAGACCGGTTCCGACGTGGTCATCACCGAGCTGGGCGGCACGATTGGCGATATCGAGTCGCAGCCGTTCGTGGAGGCCATCCGCCAGTACCGTAAAGAGGCCGGTCCCGAGAACGTCTGCTACATCCACGTGTCGCTCGTCCCCTATATCGCCGCCGCGCACGAGGTCAAGACCAAGCCCACGCAGCATTCGGTCAAGGAGCTTCGCAGCTTTGGCATTCAGCCCGACATCATTGTGCTGCGTTCTGATCACCACATCGACGATGCCATCCGTGGCAAGATCGCAAGCTTCTGCGACGTCGATACCGACTGCGTCTTTACCAACGAAGATTGCGCGAGTATTTACGATGTGCCGCAGCTGCTCGCCGAGCAGGACTTTGACCTGCGCATTTGCGAGCGCCTGGGCTTGGACCCGCGCGAGCGCGACATGAGCGAGTGGAACGAGTTCCTGCGCAAACAGAATCATGCCAACCACCATGCCGACAAGGTCAAGATCGCCGTTGTGGGCAAGTATACCCAGCTCCCCGATGCCTACCTGTCGGTCATCGAGGCCCTGCATCATGCAGGCGTTTTCTATGATCGTCATGTGGACGTGCAGCTGGTCGACGGCGAGAGCCTCGACGAGCAGAACGTCTCCGAGGTGCTGGGCGACGCATCGGGCATTTTGGTGCCCGGCGGCTTTGGCAAGCGTGCCCTGGAGGGCAAGATTCTTGCTGCCGAGTTTGCTCGCGAGCATAAGATTCCGTATCTGGGCATTTGTCTGGGCATGCAGGTCGCCGTGTGCGAGTTTGCCCGCAACGTGGTCGGCCTTGCCGGCGCTAGCTCCTCCGAGTTCGATCCGGACGGTCCGTTTAGCGTAATTGACCTGATGAGCTCGCAGGAGGACGTGACCGAGAAGGGCGGCACCATGCGCCTGGGCGCCTATCCGTGCAAGCTCGCTGCCGATACCCTTGCGCGCGAGGCCTATGGCGAGGAGCTTGTCTATGAGCGCCACCGTCATCGCTTTGAGTTCAACAATGCCTTCCGCGACCAGCTCGAGGACGCGGGTTTGGTTATCTCGGGTCTTTCGCCTGACGAGCGTCTGGTCGAGATGGTCGAGCTGCCGCGTGACGTGCATCCGTGGTATGTGGCCACCCAGGCCCACCCCGAGTTTAAGAGCCGTCCGACCAAGCCGCAGCCTCTGTTCCGCGAGTTCGTGCGCGCCTCGATTGGCCAGCACGAGGGTGTCGATCGCCTGCAGGTGACGCCCATGAACCTCGCGACGGACTAAGGGTGCCAGCGAACGAAAGACATACCGAAGATACTCCCTCGTTGCTCGATACGGTGACGGGGGAGTATCTTGATTACCTTGCGGTCGAGCGAGGCTTGGCGCGCAATACGATCGCGGCATATCGTCGTGACTTGACGACTTACTGTTCCTACCTGGAGCGGGCCGGTGTTGAGTCCTTTGAAGGCGTGAACCGTCAGATAATAGAGGGTTTTGTCGGTGATCGGCGCGACGGGGGCTACTCCGATGCCTCGGTGGAGCGTGCAGTTGCGGCCGTGAAAGGTTTGCATGCCTTTTTGGTTCGCGATGGAATCGTCGCCCAAAACCCGACGGCTGCACTGCGCCTGCCCAAAAAGGCGGAGCGCCTTCCGGAGTGTCTCTCGGTAGGGGATGTCTCGGCGCTCCTCGACCAAGATTTCCCGGAAGGGGAGATGGGTTTGCGGGACCATGCCATTTTGGAAGTGCTCTATGGATGTGGCCTGCGCGTGAGCGAGTTGGTGGGGCTCGATGTGGGCGACGTTCATTTTGACGACGGCTTTGTGCTGGTGCGCGGCAAGGGCTCGAAGGAGCGGCTTGCCCCACTCGTGGGAAGTGCCGCACGGGCTATGGCTCAATATATTGCTGATGGGCGTCGGCGCCTGGCCGCTCATGCCCGCGGGTCAAAGACGCCGGCAGTCTTTTTAAATAAGAACGGTGGTCGCCTGTCGCGTCAGAGTGTTCACGTCATATGCGAGCGATACGGGCGTCAGGTGGGACTGGTGGGGCTTCATCCTCATACCTTGCGTCACTCCTTTGCGACCCATATGCTTGCGGGCGGTGCCGACCTGCGCGTGCTACAGGAGATTTTGGGACATGCCGACATTTCGACCACACAGGTCTACACGCATGTCGACCGCACGCAGCTGACCGAGGTCTACCTGGCGGCTCATCCGTTGGCGCATCGCTAGCGACTCTTTGACCTGCATATTTACAACTAATGGGGGACGGACCCCAGGTTGTCGTGACGCGGTTTTGTGCGCGTATCGGCAATCTGGGGTCCGCCCCATCTTTTGTCTTGCGCCGATGCGCCGGTGGGTCGCGCGTGACGTTGGTGGGGAAGTTTGGGGGGTGATGTGAACGGCGCGTAAAGGGACACAAAATTCGCCTCAAGGTCAACTTGAAGGTTGAGGTTGAAAGCCGGGCTGCTACAGATGGCATCCCGGCTTTGCAGTAAACACAACATATTGTGTTTTCGAACATATGAACGAGGGTGTTTTACAGCATATAGAGGGTGGAGTGGTGGGGTGTTGTGGGGGAAGGTGTGGGGAAAGATGTTGAAAAATGGGGCAGTTCCCCATATTATTAATGACGTCGACAGGCGGGGTGGTTCCCCGCGTACGTGCCATCTGAGTAACCGAGGGGAGGGCGCACATGGGAATGACGGGTGCATACGAGCGCAATCTCGATGCAAAAGGTCGTCTGTCCCTGCCTGCACCCCTTCGCGAGGAGCTTGGAGAGCATGTTCGCGTGTTCAAAGCCCTGGATGTCGATGCTCTGTACGTGTTCTCTGCCGAGGCCTTCGATAAGTGGGTCGAAGGACTCTTCGCGGGTCGTGAGGGCCACGAGGGTTTTAACCCGCGTGACATCAACGACCAGAAACTCATGAGGGCGATCAACAAGCGCACCACCTCGATGGATGTGGACAGCGCCGGTCGTATCGGTCTTTCTGAGTCTCTCCGCAAGCAGGCGAACCTCGACCGCGAGGTCACGGTTGTGGGCAACTACGACCACCTCGAGGTTTGGGACCGTGCTACGGCCGATGAGGACGATGACGATGAGGCTCTGCTGGACCTCTTCTTCTCGTAAGGGCAAGGCATGAGTAACGGATGGAGCGTGGGATCTTGACACAAGAATATCGGCATGAACCTGTCATGCTCGGCGAAGTGCTTGAGTCGCTGCAGCTAAAGAGCGGATCTGTCGTCTGCGATTGCACCCTTGGCGGTGCCGGTCATTCGGTAAAGATGGCCGCGCAGGTGGGGGAGACGGGTCTTTTGCTTGGCGTCGATCAGGACGACATGGCCCTCGAGGCCGCTGGTGCCCGTCTGGACCGCGAGGTCCCCGGCGTCCCGCATCAGCTGCTGAAGGGCAACTTTGGCGACTTGGACGAGCTGCTTTGCTCGGCCGAGGTGCCCGGGGTCGATGGCTTCCTGTTCGACTTGGGCGTTTCGTCACCGCAACTCGATATCCCTGGCAGGGGCTTTTCGTATAACGAAGATGCCCCATTGGACATGCGGATGGATCCGGGTAACAACACCCTAAACGCAGCTGAGGTCATCAACACCTATAACGAACACGACCTCGCCCGGATTCTACGCGTCTATGGCGAAGAGAAGTTCGCCTCGCAGATCGCACGCGAGATCGTGCGTCGACGCGAGTCCGAACCGATTGAAACCACCGGTGAGTTTGTCGAGATCATCAAGGCTGGCATTCCGGCTGCCGCTCGTCGGCATGGCGGACACCCGGCCAAGAAAAGTTTCCAGGCCATTCGCATCGAGGTCAATCGTGAACTCGATGTGCTCGAGAGAGGACTTGACGCCGCCACCAGGTGGCTCAACCCGGGCGGACGCATCTGCGTCATCTCGTATCACTCGCTCGAGGACCGTATCGTAAAGAACCACTTTAAGGAGATGAGCCAGGGGTGCACGTGTCCGCCGGAGATTCCGGTGTGCGTGTGCGGCAACGTGCCGATACTCAAGGTCATCACCCGCAAACCCTTGGTTGCCCAACCCGATGAGGTTGCGCGCAACCCTCGGGCGAGATCAGCCAAAATCCGCGTGGCGGAGCGCTTGTAGCGTTACGCGCGCGATATTGGACCTCCCGCTCGCACCATAAACGAAGCTTAAACACACTACCAACGTACTCGGGATGGGAGGCGGCATATCATGGGCTACAACACCTCAAACGCAGCACTCGCCTATGATATGAACGCCATGCCCGCCTACCGCGAGGCACCGCAGGCGCCCGCTGCTCCCCGTGAGCAGCGCACACCGCGCTTTGATGTCTACACGGGCGCGGGCCGTCAGGCAAACCAGGCGGTAAGCCCGGTTTTCATGAGCGTTCTTAAAACGTTTTGCATCATTGCGGCTATCTTCATGACGATTGGCGTCGCCCGCGTGGCGCTTGCAAGCGTTACGGCCCAGGTGCTCAACAGCAACGCCGAGCTTACCAACACGCTCGAGAAGGCGACCGATGAGAGCTCTGACCTTGAGGTCATGCACTCTGTTTATGGTGCCGATACGCGCATTCGCGATCTTGCGGGCGCTTATGGCATGGTGGAGCCCAGCGAGAGCGTTACACTTGATTTTTCGCAGGATGCAGCCACGGGCGCTAGCTCGGTTGCGGCTGTCCAGTAATAAGACGGTAGCTGAGTATGACAAATGATTATCACCGCGGTCCAGACGGGAGTCGCGGGCAGGGACGTCCCTCTTCGCGGGGACGTTCTGGTTATCAAGGATCGGGTCGGTCATCTTACAACTTGGGGTCGAATCGTGGCAACGATCCAACGTCGCGCCTTCGCGGCTCGGATGACCCTCAAGTACGCAATAGCAGATCGAATAGACGATCTTCGACCGAATGGCTTACGGGGACGCCATTGCCTCGCCGTAATGTCGTCATGGGTTGTATCGGTTTGGGCCTGGCTGCGGGCGCCATCCGCCTTGCCGACTACCAGATCGTAAATGCCGATGAGCTGCGCGGGCGCGCCGATGCTCGACGCCTGCTTGCGGAGACGCTTTACGCCAAACGCGGCACGATCTACGACCGAAACGGCAACGTGCTGACGTCGTCGGTCGAGTGCAGCAATGTCGCCGTGAACCCACAGCTGATCGAGGATGTCGATAAAACGGTGTCGGCCTTGGTTAAGGCGACTGGAATCGATAAGAAGACTTGCCGCAAGCTGGTTCAGTCCGATGGCACCTGGGTGTATATCAAGCGCCAGGTGGACGAGGACGATGCCGCGGCATTGAAGAAGAAAAATCTGCCCGGCGTGCTCTTTGAGCAGGCGATGAAGCGCGTGTATCCATACGGCAATCTGGCTTCGCAGGTTCTAGGCGTGGTGAACGTTGACAACGTGGGCCTAACGGGCCTTGAAAAGCAATATGACAAATTGCTGACCGGAACAAACGGTACGCTGGTACGAGAGCGCGCGAGGGACGATAGCTATATTGCGGGTGGCGCCTATAAAAAGGTTGCCGCCATCGATGGCGTTGACATCGTGACGACGCTGGATGTCAATATCCAGCGTGCAGCAGAGGACGCTCTGGCGGAGGCGGTTGAGAAGACCAAAGCCAAGAACGGTTCGGCTTTGGTGACAGACCCTACTACCGGCGAGATTCTGGCCGCCTGTTCGTATCCGACCTACGACCCGACCAATTTGGAGAACGCCAAGACCGAGGATATGAACTTGCGCTTGGTCACCGATGCGTATGAACCCGGTTCGGTCTTTAAGACGCTCGTTGCAGGTGCGGGTTTCGACTTGGGCGTCGTGCGCTCGAGTACGTCGTTTGAGGTGCCGGCGAGCATTAAGGTCGGCGACGATACCGTCACCGATGCCGATAAGCGTGACTACGCCATGACCATGGATGTGCGCGAGATGATGCGCCGCTCATCCAATGTTGGCTTTGTATTGGTCGGGCATAAGATCGGCGCGGACGATTTTGCCGCGTACGTGGACAAATGGGGCGTTGGACACAGTTCGGGCATCGATTTTCCCGGCGAGAGCCTTGGCATTGTCAAGGAGCGTGACCAGTATGACGGTGCCACGTTGGGCTCGATGAGTTTTGGCCAAGCGCTGTCTGTCTCGCCGATCGAGATTGCGCGCGCCGTGGGTGGCATTGCCAACGACGGCGTGATGATGACGCCGCACTTTTATAAATCCAGCAAAGGCGAGGAGAAGGACTGGGGTGAGGGCGAGCAGGCGATTTCTGAGGATGCCGCCGCCCAGGTGACATCGTGCATGCAGACGGTCGTTTCCGAGGGCACGGGTGTCGGGGGCGCCGTCGACGGTTACGACGTGGCGGGTAAGACCGGTACGGCCGAGCGCGCCGATGAAAAGGGCGGCTACCTCAAAGCGAGCTATATGTCGTCCTTTATGGGGTTTGCCCCGGCGCAAGCACCCAGGGTTTTGTGCTATATCACGCTCGACGGAACGCCGAGCGGTTCGGATGCCGCCGCCGTGCCGTTCCAGGTCATTATGGCTAACGCGCTCGATGTGTTGGGTATCCCACGCACCAAGTAGGGGGTTACAATCCTGAAAAGGGCTGCCGATTAATCTGGAGGGTGTTCACATGCCCTGCACCACGCATGCGCGGCGCTGGGATACAATACGCCGATAGCATTATTAGGTTTACAGGGGAGCTGCAATGATAGAGATCGCCGTCAACAACCTCGCGGCCGCAACAGGGGCCCGGACCGTGACGGGAGAAGCCGATCGGGTATGCCGTGGGTGCGTTATCGACTCGCGCCAGGTTGAGGAAGGCACGATTTTTGTTGCCTTTCCGGGTGAAAAAGTCGACGGCAACGATTTTGCTTCCCGCGCCATCGAATCGGGCGCCGGCGCTGTTGTGATGACGCGCGAGCCCAACGCCGAGCTTGTATCGCTGGCTCAGCGTAAGGGCTGCGCCATCCTACACACCGATGATCCCGAGGAATTTTTGCTGCGCCTGGCACATGCCTATCGCACGCAGCTTGGCTGCCTCGTGGTTGGCATTACCGGCTCTATCGGTAAGACGACGACCAAGGATGTCCTTGCGGCAGTGCTTGCCAAGCGCTATCGCGTTTGGGCCACCAAGGGTAATTTCAACAATCTGATCGGTATGCCGCTCACGGTTTTGGCCGCTCCTGCCGACACCGAGGTGCTGGTTCTCGAGATGGGTATGAACCATTTTCACGAGATCGAGCGCCTTTCTCGGTCCGCCAATCCCAACCTTGCCATCGTGACCAAGATCGGCACCTCTCATATTGGAATCCTGGGAAGTCGCGAGAATATCGCCCGCGCTAAGTCCGAGATTGTTGGGGGCATGTGTGCCGCCGACGACCTTCTCCCGTTGCTGGTTTTGGGCGGCGAAGACGACTTCACCCCGTTCATTCGTGAGACGTTTGCCGAGCCCGCGGGTATCGACGTGATGCTGGCGGGTGTTTCGGATGTTGATGAGGTTTGCGCCCGCGGCATTCACATTGATGACGAGGGCCGCCCGGTCTTTACGCTTGACTTTGGCATGGGTGAGTCCGTTGACACCATGCTCGCCATTCCCGGCGTCCAGTCCGTTCCCAATGCCGTTAAGGCCGCCGCAGTTGCCTATCGTTTGGGTGTGACCCCCGAGCAGATCGACGCTGCCTTTAGGGGTATCGCGATTACCGGTCATCGTCAGGAGATCAAACACGCCAAGAGCGGTGCCCGCATTATCGACGACTCGTATAACGCCAGCGCCGAATCCATGGCTGCTGGCCTTGACCTGCTGTGCTCGCTTTCGTGTTCTGGCTCTCGAATGGCGATTCTGGGCGAGATGGGCGAAATGGGCGACGAGGCCCCCCGCATGCATGAACTGGTGGGCGCCTATGCCGCGGCTAAGAAGCTCGATATGCTGGCGTGCGTGGGCGGTGAGCTGGCCGCTCGTATGGCCGAAGCCGCGCGCATGATGGGCATGGATGAGGACCGCATCCAGGTGTTCTCCGATTATCAGCAGGTGCTCGACCGTATGGCCGGCGCACTTGAGAAACATGACGTTGTGCTGGTCAAGGGCTCTCGCTTTGTCGAGCTCGACCGCTTTGTGGAAGGTGTGTGCTAGCCCATGTTCGGGAACCCCGCGTATCCTACATACCAGGCCTTTTTGGGACTTGGCATCGCCGCCGCCATTGCGCTGCTGCTCATGCCGTGGTGGATCAAGCTTCTTAAGGTCGAGGGTATCGGCCAGCAGGTCCGCGCCGATGGACCCAAACGCCACCTGATTAAGCAGGGCACGCCCACCATGGGCGGCGTTGTCATTCTCGTAGCCGTTTCGCTGACGTGTCTTTTGATGGGCAAGCTCACCACCGAGCTTGTGCTCGTGCTGCTTGCCACGCTTGCAACCGGCGTTCTGGGCCTTATCGACGATTTGACCTCTGTCACGCACGGTCGTTCGCTCGGCCTGACGCCCCACGCCAAGATGATCGGTCTCACCATCATCTGCGTCACGTTTACCGTGCTTGCCGTCAGCTGGTGCGGCGTTGCCCCCGAGATTCGTTTTCCTGGCGGTCTGACGATTGACCTCGGTATCTTCTCGACCACCGTTGGTGGCCTTACCTTTCCGTGGCTCTACATCGTCTTTTGCTGGCTGATGATCGCCGGTCTTTCTAATGCCGTGAACCTGACCGATGGCCTGGACGGCCTTGCCGGTGGCACCTCCATGATTGCCATGCTTGCCATGGCTGCCATGGCGTTTTTGCACGGTGACGTAAACCTGTCTATCTTCTGTACCGCATGTGCTGGTGCTTGCCTGGGCTTCCTTTGGTTCAACTGCTATCCGGCGAGCATCTTTATGGGTGATACCGGCTCTCTTGCCTTGGGTGCGGCCTTTGCCTGCACGTCCATTATGACCAACACCGAGGTCGTCTCGCTCATCATCGGCGGCCTGTTTATCGTCGAGACCCTGTCGGTCATGATTCAGGTCGTCTACTTCCACTTTACGCATAAGCGCGTCTTCCTTATGGCGCCCATTCATCATCATTTCGAGAAGAAGGGATGGGCCGAGACTAAGGTCGTCATCCGTTTTTGGATTGTCGCTGCCGCTTTTGGCGCTCTGGGCCTTGCCCTGTTTTTCCAGTTGGGATAGTGGTTTTTCATGCCTCTTGCAGATTCCTTTAGCCTGCTCGTCTTGGGCCAGGGTAAGTCCGGTCTTGATGTCGCTCGCTGGGCGCTTGCGCACCCCGAGCGCGTGAGTACCGTTACCGTGTACGGTGGCGGCACGTCCGAGCCCAATGATGCCACGCGCTCGCTCGAGGCGCGCGGGGTATCGTTTGTCTACGGAACCGAGCAGGTCGAGGGCGCGTTTGATGTATGCGTGACGTGTCCGGGCATCTCGGAGTTCTCGTCATTCTTTAAGGCTGGCCGCGATCACGCTGTCCAGATCATGGGTGAGCCCGAGTTTGCCTACCGCCTGTCTCCCCAAAATTGGATCGCCATTACGGGCACCAATGGCAAGACGACCACCACGTCGCTGACCGACTACCTGCTTAAGGCAGCGGGCGAGGCGAGCGTTGCTGTCGGTAATATCGGTGAGCCTCCGGTGAACGAAATCGACGACCGCGCGCATAACGAGTGGTTTGTAGCTGAGCTTTCGAGCTATCAGATCGCAACGATCCAGGAGCTTCACCCCCGCGTGGCGGTGCTGCTCAACATTACCCCCGACCATCTGGGCTGGCACAAGAGCCATAAGAACTATGCGCTCGCCAAGATTAAGCTCTTCGAGAATATGGTCGATGATGACCTTGTGGTTATCGACGTCGAGGATGCCGGTATCCATGAATTCGATGAGTATGTCTACACGCCGGGTCGTCGCATCTGCAAGGTCGCCTTTGACGAGCCTGCGGGCGAGGACGCCGCATTTGTGCGCGATGGCAAGATGGTCATTCGCTTGAAGGGCGTCGAGACCCCGCTCATCGCCACGTCCGAGCTCAAAATCTCCGGACATCACAATGTCATCAATGCCCTGTGCGCTGCCACGGCTGCCCTGGCCGTCGGTGCCGATGTCGACGGTGTGTGTCGCGGCCTGGCCTCATTCCAGCCGCTGGAGCACCGCGTTGAGCCCTGTGGCGAGATCGATGGCGTGCGCTACGTCAACGATTCCAAGGCAACGAACACCGATGCGGTCGAAAAGGCCCTGACGGCGTTTCCCGACGACGACGTGATCTTGCTGCTCGGTGGTCACGATAAGGGCACGCCACTCGAGTCCTTCGCCCGCGTTGTCATGGACAACGTGCGATCGGTCGTCTGTTTTGGCGATGCGCGCGAGCGCTTTACCGCCGCTATGGACGAGGCCGATGTCGATGGTGACGTTGATATCGCTCAGGCTGACGACCTGCGCGACGCCGTCGACGTTGCCCGTTCGCTGTCGAGCCGAGGCGACGTGATCCTGCTTTCTCCCGCCTGTTCTTCGTTCGATGAGTTCTCGGGCTACGAGGAGCGCGGCCGCGTGTTTAAGGACTACGTGGCCCAGCTTGCCGCCGCAGCGAAATCGCAAATGGAATAGGGGCCGCCGGTGAGAGAGGAGAGCCCCCGACAAGGTATGAGGAGGCCCGACTCGGACCGCGCTTCCTCGCAGCGCAGTACGCCGCGTTCCGGTCGCGGCGGGCAGACGCTCAGCGAACGCTATATTGCCGGCGTCCCCGCCCGCATCATGCGCCCTCGTTTGATATTCATGGCGTGCCTGTTTACTTTAGTGTGCTTTGGTCTGCTGATGGTGTACTCGGCGTCATCGGTCGAGGCATTGCACGAGAACGGCTCGGCGACGTTTTTCCTGGTTCGACAGGCTACCTTTGCCGGGGTTGGCGTGCTTGCCATGGTTGCGATCGTTCGCGTCTTGCCGGACAGCTGGTTTGGGGAAGATGTACTTAGGATCTTCCTTATCGGCATGATTCTCTTGCTGTTTGCGGTATTTCTTGTCGGCAGTGGCAGCCGTGGCGCCACGCGCTGGCTCAACATCGCCGGTATTCAGTTCCAGCCGTCTGAGTTTTTAAAGCCGTTTGCCATCGCGTATTCGGCCATCATACTCGACCGTTTCTTTTCGCCCGGTGGCAACATCAACGAGTTCCTTCGTAAGATGGTCGTCTACTTGGGCATTTCGCTCTTTTTGATCTTTATCCAGCCCGATTATGGCACCGTCTTGATCATCTCGCTGACCCTCATGTGTATGGCGTTATTTGCGGGCCTAGATCCCAAGTTTATCATCGGCGTGATCATTCTCGTCGTTGTCATGAGTGTGTTTGCGCTTGTTGCAGAGCCGTACCGTATGGTGCGTGTTCAGGTTGCCCTGAACCCTTGGGCCGACGAGTATGGCGATGGCTATCAGGCAACGCTTGCCATCATGGCGTTTGCTTCGGGCGGCTTGTTCGGCCGCGGCATCGGTAACTCCACCATGAAGTATTCGTATCTGCCCGAGGCACACAACGACTATATTCTGGCCATTATCGGCGAGGAGGTCGGTTTTGTCGGGACCGCGCTGCTCTTCCTGGTCTTTGCGATGCTGATTTACTCAGCGTTTCGCATTGCCGAACAGGCTGCGGACCGTCGCGGAGCGCTCATGGCATCGGGTTCCGCAGTCATTATCGCGGTACAGTTTTTGATCAATGCGCTGGGCATTCTCAACGTGTTTCCCATGACGGGTAAGCCGCTGCCGTTTATCAGCTACGGCGGTTCGTCGATTATCGTATCGCTTATGCTTGCGGGGCTGATCTTGCGCGTCTCGCACGAGAGCGCCCGTCGTGATGAGTACGACCGTCGCCGCGAGAGCTTTGCCGTTATGGACGAGAGCACCGCCGGCGTGCCCCATGTGCGCGGCGATCGCCCTTCGCGCAACGGTTTTACCGTCTTGGATGGCTCTGCGTCCGAGCCGTCGGCTCGTCCGCGCCCGCGAACGGCTCCGCAGGGGCGTCCCCAACGCCCGAACCCCCGAAGCTCGGGCGGCGGATATAATCGAATCAATTTGAATTCGGACCCGTCGGCGCGTCTGCGCACCGACGATCAGGGACCGCGCGTACGAAGGGATTATCATGACCGATAGGATGACCGTTGCTATCGCAGCCGGCGGCACGGCGGGACATATCAACCCCGCGCTTGCCTTGGCTGAGGAGTTGCGCGACCGCGGACATCATGTTGTGTTCGTGGGCCAGTCGCACAAGCTCGAGGGTCGTTTGGTTCCCGAGGCCGGGTTCGATTTTGTACCTATCACGGTCACGGGCTTCGACCGTTCCCGTCCTTGGACCGCGTTGAGCTCGCTGTGGCGCGTCAATAAGGCCAAGCGCTCGCTCGCCAGCCATTTCTCAAAGGTTGGCAAGCCCGATGCTGCCATCGGTTTTGGTGCCTACGTCGAGGTCCCGCTGCTGGGCTGGTGCAAGGATGCGGGCGTTCCGTATCTGCTGCACGAGCAGAACTCTGTTCCGGGCCTGGCCAATAAGATGATGAGCTCCCATGCCGCCCGCGTGTGTATCTCGGTGCCGGCTGCGCGCTCTGTCTTTGAGCGCGAGGGCGACCCCGAGCATGTGCTCATGACCGGTAATCCGGTGCGCCGCTCGGTCATTGAGGGCGATCGCGCCCGCGGCCGCGAGGCACTTGGCATGCCCGAGGGCGCTGTGCTTCTGCTCGTCTTTGGTGGTTCGCTCGGTGCCCAGCATCTCAACGAGCGCGTAGCCTCGCTCAAGAGTGAGCTGCTGACCCGCGAGAATCTCTACATTTTGCATTCGACGGGAGCCGACGGCTTTGAGGACACCGAGCGTGCTTTGGCGCTGACGTCCGATGAGACGAAGCGCTATCGCGTCCAGCCCTACATTGACAACATGGGCGACATGCTAGCTGCAGCTGACCTGGTGCTCTCGCGCTCCGGCGCCTCGAGCGTGGCCGAGATTGCCGCCCTCGCCGTGCCTTCGGTGCTCGTGCCGTATCCGCATGCCACGGCCGACCACCAGACGACCAATGCGCGTTATCTGGTCGATGCCGGTGCCGGCGTGCTTTGTGCCGATGCCGATATCGATGCTCCGGCGTTTGCCGAGGAGCTGCTGCATCTGGTCGATGACGCCGCAGCGCGCGATGCCATGCGTCAGGCGGCGCGCGGGTTGGCTCAGGACCGCGCCGCCGCACTTTTGGCCGATGCGGTAGAGGGTTTGCGTTAGTTAGACGGGATATCGAGCTTGCGCTCGCGCGGATGCGGTAGGTGCGGTACAGTTAACGGGTTACAGGCAGTGTTTACGCAAGGAGTACACGAGCACATGGCTGATTCCCAGACTGCAACCTCCGCGCCCGAGTTCAAGAGCGCCCACTTTATCGGTATCGGTGGCGCCGGCATGAGCGGTATCGCTCTCGTTTTGCACGAGCGTGGCTATGCCGTTACCGGTTCCGACCTTAAGACCTCGCGCTACATTCGTCAGCTTACCCGTGCTGGCGTGAAGGTTCATGTGGGCCACGAGGCCGCCACGATCGATGAGGTCAAGCCCGACGTGGTCGTGGTCTCTACCGCTATTCCCGAGTCCAACCCCGAGCTTGTGCGTGCTCGCGAGCTCGGTATTCCTGTGTGGCCCCGCGCCAAGATGCTCTCGGCTCTGGGCCACGGCTACACCACCATCGCTGTTGCCGGCACACACGGCAAGACCACGACGTCCTCGATGTGTGCCACCATGCTCGACCGCATGGGTCTGGATCCCAGCTTTTTGATCGGCGGTATCGTCGAGGGTTACGATACCAACGGAAAGAACGGCTCGGGTGACTACTTTGTCGCCGAGGCCGATGAGTCCGACAGCTCGTTCCTGTTCCTGAACCCCAACGTGGTCATCGTGACCAACGTCGAGGCCGACCATCTCGACCACTACTCGGGCATCGAGGAGATCGAGGCCACCTTTGCCAAGTTTATGGGCCTGGTTGGAGAGAGCGGTACCGTCATCGTTTGCGGTGAGGACCCGCATCTGGTCGAACTCGCCAAGTCGACGGGTCGCCACGTGCTTTCCTATGGCTTTGCCGAAACCAACGACGTCGTCTGCGTGCATCCGGATGTCAAGGGCATTCAGAGCGACTTTATCGTTCGCTTTGAGGATGGGACCGAGCATGCTGTCGAGATCAAGAGCAACCCCGGTCGCCACAACATGCTCAACGCCACGGCAGTGCTAACCGTTGCCCATGTCCTGGGTCTCGACGTCGATGCCGCAGCCGAGGCGCTTTCGAGCTTTGAGGGCGTCCGCCGCCGCTTTACCCATGTGGGCGATATTGACGGCATCACCGTGGTCGATGACTACGGCCATCACCCCACCGAGATCAAGGCGACGCTTGCCGCCGCCTCGTCGCTGGGCTATAAGCATGTTGACGTCGTGTTCCAGCCGCACCGCTATTCGCGTTTGCAGGCGCTGTGCGATGATTTTGCCGATGCCTTCGCCAATGCCGATAAGCTGCTGCTCATCGATGTGTTCTCTGCCGGCGAGATGCCGATTCCGGGCGTTACCTCCAAGATGCTCGCTGACACTGTGCGCGCCAAGCACCCTGGCAAGGAGGTCGTGTACTGCTCCAGCCGTCTCGAGCTCAATCGTGAGCTCGAGAAGATGGTAGGTGAGGGCGATCTGCTGCTTACTATGGGCGCCGGCGACGTTACGACCGTTGGCCCTGAGTTCATCGAGTATCTGACTGCCAAGAAAGACGCTTAGCCCCTATGGGTCTGTTTAACGCCGTCATGGCGCTTTCGGGCATGATCGACACGGATGTAGTCGAGGATGAACGCCTTGCGCGTCATACGAGTTATCGTATCGGCGGCAAGGCCGACCTCTTCGTGACGTGCCATAGCTATCATGCCCTTCGTCGTGCCGTGGCAGTGCTCGACCGTGAGCAGGTGCCGTGGGTCATTATCGGCAAGGGATCTAATCTGCTCGTTGCCGATGCGGGCTATCGCGGCGCTGTCATTTCGCTGGGGCGTGAGTTTCAGCGCACCGTTGTTGCCGAGGACGGTTGCACGCTGACCGTTGGCGCGGGCGTTATGTTCGCACGTTTGGTCAACGATGCCCTGTCGCGCGGGCTTTCGGGCCTTGAGTTTGCGGTTGGCATCCCCGGCTCGGTCGGCGGCGCCGTATCTATGAACGCCGGTACGCGTACCGAGTGGATAGGTTCGCTTGTCGAGGATGTGGTCACGTTTGACCCGGCATCCGGCATTAAGCATTATGCGGGGTCCGAGATTGCCTGGGGCTACCGTGAGTGCAGCCTGCCGCGTAACGAGATTATTCTCGAGTGCGTGCTTAAGCTCAAGCCTGCGCCTAAGGCCGACATTCGCGAGCGTATGGAGCGGTACCTGACGAGGCGCAAACGCACGCAGCCCATGGGTCGCGCTTCTTGCGGGTCGGTCTTTCGCAATCCACCCGACGCGAGCGTTGGCAAGCTGATTGAGGATTGTGGATTAAAGGGTTTTTCGGTTGGCGGTGCGGAAGTTTCGCCCGTACACGCTAATTTTATCGTTAATAACGGTACCGCCTCGGCCGACGACGTGGCCGCGGTTATCAGGCATGTGCACGGAAAGGTGAGGGAGGCGTATGGCATCGAGCTCAGACCGGAAGTCAAATTCCTCGGCTTCTAGAGCATCGAAACCTACCTTCCGCCGCGCCGGAGGGCGTTCCGGCGCACCCATCCAGCCTCAACGCAAACCCCCTGTGTCCCCCAAGCCCGCTGGATCCGTACGGTCCGCCAAACGTCCGGTCGTCGGCTCGCAACTTGGTGGACGCCCTGCCGCAAAAAAGACGGTTCACCCGGCTCCGCGCCCCTCGGTGACGTCTAAGTCGGCGATGGGTGCCAAGCCCTCTCGCCCCATAGTGACGCCCAAGCCCTCGCTGGGGGCTAAAGCGACGCATCCCGGTCGTACGTTGGGCGCTGCCAAGCCGCGCTCGTTGACGTCGGTGCCCGCCACTAAGGCACCTGCGACCAATAAGGGTATCAATCCGCTGTCGTCGCTTGGCGCCATGGCGAGTAAGACGTCCGAGGCCGCCTCTGCCGTTAAGGGCAAGGGCAAAATCGTGGGCGGTATCTTGGCGGCTGTGGCCGTGCTTGCCGTCGTTGCCATCGTCGTTATCAATTCCGGCCTGTTTGCCGCTACCGATATTCAGATCGAGGGCAGCGAGCATGTGACCAAGCACGATGCCATGCAGCTGATCAGTCTGCCCGAGAACACATCGCTCTTCAACGTAAATCCCGACCAGATTACCGAAGATCTCAAGCAGAACCCGTGGGTTTCGGGCGTGGACGTTCAACGGCAGTTTCCCCACACGCTCGTCATTACGCCGACGGAGCGCAAGGTCACCGCGATCGCTTATATAAGTTCCGACGATCTTGCCTGGGCCATCGGCGACGATGACACCTGGATCGCACCGCTTTCGACCTCTGTGGAGGTGGACGACCAGGGAAATGTCGTCACTTCGGGTGAGGGCGCCAACACATTGAGCGGTATCGATGCTGCGTTGGCGCTGGCCAAGCACTACGGGGCCGTGCTGCTTACCGATGTCTCGGCTGATGTCGAGCCGGTCTCGGGGCGGGCTGTTTCTTCCAAGGCCGTTAAAGCGGGCCTGGATTACGTGCGTGGTTTTTCCGGCGAATTCTTGGCGCAGATCAAGGATATTTCTATACCTTCGGTCGAGGCCATCTCGGCGAATCTTGATAATGGCGTTGAGGTCTCGCTGGGCGATTCTGATGATATCGCCAAGAAGGAACGCGTCGTGACCAAGCTTCTGTCGCAGGTAGAGGGCGTAACCTACATTAACGTTCGGTCTCCCGGCAACTATACGTTTAGAAACGCACCGACCGCTTAGCGTCGGTGCGTGGCTTTGTTGAGGGGCCATACCACGCCGTTTATCTGGTTTGTTTGGTTTTCACGGTCAATTATTTGACTGATACGTTCATAATGTGCAAACATAATACGGTTTACCTTTGCATTTACTTTCAACCTGAAGGTTAATGTGCGCAGGGGTCAACCCATGCTATGGCTATAACCTTTGTTCGGAGGACCGACATGCACGAGACAGAGATCAACAACTACCTTGCCGTCATTAAGGTGGTCGGCGTCGGCGGCGGCGGTACCAACGCGGTCAATCGAATGATCGAAGAGGGCATTCGTGGCGTCGAGTTTGTTGCCATCAACACCGATGCTCAGGCGCTCGCGATCTCTGATGCCGATATCAAGGTCCACATCGGTACCGACCTTACCCGCGGCCTGGGCGCTGGCGCCAACCCCGAGGTTGGTCGCAAGGCTGCCGATGAGTCCCGCGATGACATCGCCGAGGCGCTCGCTGGCGCCGACATGGTGTTCATCACCTGCGGTGAGGGCGGTGGCACCGGCACCGGCGCCGCTCCCATCGTTGCCGATATCGCGATGAACGAGGTCGGTGCGCTGACCGTCGCCGTCGTGACCAAGCCCTTCACCTTCGAGGGCCGCAAGCGTAAGAAGAGCGCCGAAGAGGGCATTAAGACCCTTTCCGATTGCGTCGACACCATGATCGTTATCCCTAACGACAAGCTGCTCGACATCGCCGAGAAGAAGACCACCATGCTCGAGGCCTTCGCTATTGCCGATGGCGTCCTTTCCCAGGGCACCCAGGGCATCACCGACCTCATCACCGTCCCGGGCATCATCAACCTGGACTTCGCTGATGTTAAGACCATCATGAAGCAGGCCGGCACCGCCATGATGGGTATCGGTACTTCTTCTGGGGACACCCGTGCCGTCGACGCCGCCCAGCAGGCTATTTCCAGCCCGCTGCTCGAGAGCTCTATCGATGGTGCTACGCGCGTCCTGCTCTCCATCGCCGGCTCCAAGGATCTGGGCATCCAAGAGATCAGCGACGCTGCCGACGTTGTCGCCAACGCCGTCGATCCCGAGGCCAACATCATCTTCGGTACCGTTGTCGACGAGTCCCTGGGCGATCAGGTGCGCATCACCGTTATCGCTACGGGCTTCTCCGACTCTAATGTCAACCGTCAGGACGAGCTCTTCGCTGCCCAGCAGTCCCAGAGCAAGGCTTCCGTTGTCGAGCCTCAGCGTACCGCTCCCGCTGCAAGCTCTGCTCAGTCTGCCCCGACCCGCAACGTCGGCGGTACGGAACTTCCCAATTTTGGTAACGACCAGTTTGAGCTTCCCGACTTCCTTAAGCGTGGTAGCTTCTAGTTCGTTTTTCTCAACGACCTGCACGGGGTGTATCCATTTGGATGCACCCCGTTTTGTTTCTCGTTTGTAAACGAAAGCCTCCAATCTCTTTACGTTCCCCTTACGTTTGGTCCCTACCGCTGCGGGTATCCTTTTGTAGAAGTATGGCAGCCGTATGGCACGGACTGCTGCGGCTTGGCCGCGATACTTGTGTTATTAGGAGGCTTTAGTATGGCAGCACGTGCGGACAACGTTTCGCGTGTCGACCATGATGGAGTTACGTTGGTAGAGGGCGCGACGCACGATGTCCGCTTTGCCTTCACCGAACGCACTGGCGGTGTTTCCGAAGATGCGTACTCCTCACTCAATCTGGGCTCGCATGTTGGCGATGACCCCTTTGCCGTTCAAGAAAATCGTCGCCGCGTACTCGAGGCCATGGGTGCCGCCGAGTGCGAGCACAACCTGCTTGTCCCCAATCAGGTACACGGTGACAATGTCGTGACGGTGACCTCGAACGGCGCCGATGATCTCGAGAACATTCGCGAGCAGATTGCCGAGGGCTGCGATGCCCTCGTCTGCACGGCGCATGAGGTGCCCGTGATGCTTTGCTTTGCCGATTGTGTTCCCGTTGTGCTGGTGGCTCCCGGCGGCTTTGCCGTGGTGCATTCTGGCTGGAAGGGCACGATTGCGCGCATTTCCGCCAAGGCGTGCCAAGCGCTCTGCGAGGCGGCTGGCTGCAAGCCAGACGACATCTCTGCCTATATTGGGCCCCATATCCTGGGTGACGAGTACGAGGTGTCCCAAGAACTTATGGACCGCTTTGCCTCCGAGTTCGCGTGCATCGATGCTGCCGCTTCTCGTATGCTCGATCTTTCCGCCGCCATTCGCGAGGCGCTGATGGACGCCGGCGTCGAAGCGAACGGCATTGTGGACGCCAAGCTCTCCACCGTTCGTCAGAACGACCGCTTTTATTCCTACCGCAACGAGGGCGGCACCTGTGGGCGCCATGCTGCGATCGGCGTGATGCTATGAGAAAGATCGCATCGGTCCTAAGCGCGGCAGTGCTCACGCTTACGCTGTGTGCCTGCTCCTCGGGATCTTCCACGTCTTCTATCACCGTGGCCGGCTCGACCACCTGCCTTCCCATTGCCGAGATTGCGGCCGAGGGCTTTAAGGAGGAGACCGGCACCGACGTGCTCGTCTCTGGCCTTGGCTCTTCTGCCGGTATCGAGGCCGTCAGCAACGGCACGGCTGACATCGCCAGCTCGTCTCGTGGCCTCAATGCCGACGAGCAGGATCTGGGCCTGACCCCGATTGTGATCGCGCACGACGGCATCGCAGTCATCGTGAACGACGATAATCCGGTCGACAACCTCTCGACCGAGCAGCTTCGCGACATATACGCCGGTAAGATTACCAACTGGAAGGAAGTCGGCGGAGAGGACCTGAAGATTCAGGTTATTAACCGCGATGAGGCATCCGGTACGCGCGAGGCCTTCCGTACCATCGTGATGGACGGCACGCCGTTCGATCGTCGCTCTGCCGTTCTTTCGGGCACGGGCCAGGTGCGCGATGTCGTGTCCCGTTCGCGTGGTGCCATTGGCTACATCTCGCTGGGTTTTGTCGAGAGCCTCAACGCTAAGACTTCGGTTAAGGCTGTTTCGGTCAACCATGTCGAGGCATCCGAGAAGACGGTCGCAAGTGGCGGCTACCCCATCTCGCGCGACCTTTACTTCTTTGTGAAGGGTACGCCTTCGCAGCGTGCACAGGACTACATTGACTATGTGACGTCGGAGAAGATGGACAAGCAGATTCGCGAGGCGGGCTTTATTCCCGTCACCAACGACGGAAAGGGGAGTGAGTAGCATGGAAGCACAGGAACCCCCCCAGATTGAGCGAGAGGCTCAGGCGCCCAAAAAGCGTGAGTTGGCGTTGGTGTCGCGCAGCACCTATCTCAAAGAGAAGGCGCTGCAGTGGATTTTCTTTGCTTGCGCGTTCTTGGCGGTCGTTACCGTCATCCTGATTTTTGTCTTTACCACGTACTCGGCGTTGCCCGTCTTTACCGACATCGGTCTGGCGGACTTCTTTAGCTTTACGTGGGCGCCCTCCGAGGGCCACTACGGCATCATGTCGCTGCTGGCGGGCTCTGGTCTGGTGACGGTCGGTGCGCTCGCCATGGGTGTGCCCCTGGGTGTGGGCACGGCCGTGTATCTGGTCGAGATCGCCGGCAAGCGCGTGCGCAGTCTCATCAGCCCCGCCGTCGACCTGCTGGCGGGTATCCCCTCCATCATCTACGGTTTCTTTGGCATGGTCATCATCCGTCCGTTTATCGCGCAGCTGACCGGCGGTCTTGGCTTTGGTGCGCTGACAGCGTGGTTCGTGCTCGCCATCATGATCGTTCCCACCATCACCACGCTCACCATCGATGCCCTCAATTCCATTCCCATGGGCATTCGCGAGGCATCCTATGCCATGGGTGCCACCAAGTGGCAGACCATCTACAAGGTCGTGCTGCCTGCAGCCAAGTTGGGCATCGTCGATGCGATTGTCTTGGGCATGGGTCGTGCCATCGGTGAGACCATGGCCGTGCTCATGGTCGTTGGCAACGCTCCGGTCATCCCGGACAGCATCTCGAGCCCCATCTCGACGCTCACGAGCCAGATCGCGCTCGACATGAGCTATTCCTCGGGCCTGCACCGCTCGGCTCTGTTTGGCATGGGCGTGGTCCTGTTTATCATTTCCGCCGCATTGGTGGGCATCGTCCGTCTGATTTCCAAGAAGAAGAGGGGGTAGGCTATGTCCGATTCCGTTGACACGACGGTCGATACGACCTCGTCGCGCGAACGCATCAAGCGTGCCCTTTCCCATGGTAAGAAGGGACGCATCAACAAGGATCTGTCCAACAAGATTATGCTCGGCGTGTTTCGCGCCGCGGCCTATATCACCACGCTGGTGCTGGTCGCCATCATCGCCTACGTAGTTATCAACGGTCTGCCGCACATCTCGCTCGACTTTATCTTTGGCTGGCCGCAGGGCGTAAACGCCGAGGGCGGCATTTGGCCCACTATCGTCTCGACCGTCTACGTGACGGCGCTCGCCATGCTCATCTGCACGCCAGTTGCCGTCTTGGCTGCGGTCTATCTGGCTGAATATGCCAAGCAGGGCAAAGTTGTCGACATCATTCGCTATGCTGCCGATGCCCTGGCCTCGGTGCCCTCCATTGTTATGGGCCTTTTTGGCTACGCCTTGTTTGTCGAGGCCATGGGCCTGGGTCTTTCGATGGTTTCGGCCGCCCTGGCGCTCGCACTTCTGATGCTGCCCATTGTCATGCGTACCACCGAGGAGGCAATCCGCGCCGTTCCGCGCTATATCCGTTGGGGCGCATATGGCCTGGGTGCCACCAAGTGGCAGGTCGTCTCCAAGATCGTGCTTCCTTCGGCTTTTGGCCGCATCGCCACCGGCATCGTACTTGCCATCGGCCGCGCCATCGGCGAGACCGCTGTGGTGCTCTACACCATGGGCCAGGCCATCAACCTGCCTATTTCGCCGCTCGATTCCGGTCGCCCCATGACCGTTCACCTTTATCTGCTTGCCAATGACGGCATCAACATGAACGCAGCCTACGGCACCGCGCTTTTGCTGATGGCGATTATTCTGGCCTTCAACCTGTTTGCGCGTTATCTGTCGCGCAAGCGCCGCTAGTTAAGGAGTCCCATGTCCGTCTATCAGTCCGCTCCCACGCTGGAGCAAGCGGCCATCACGGCCAAGGATTTCAACTTTTGGTACGGTGACTTTCATGCGCTGACGGGGCTCGACCTCAACATCGCCAAAAACGCCATTACCTCGTTTATCGGCCCTTCGGGCTGCGGCAAATCGACGTTTTTGCGCTGTATCAACCGTATGAACGACCTTATCGAGGGCACGCGCGTCGAGGGCACCATGACGCTCGACGGCAACGATATCTATGCCGAGGGCGTCGACCCGGTCGACCTTCGCCGCCGCGTGGGCATGATTTTTCAGCAGCCCAACCCGTTCCCTAAATCCATCTACGAGAATGTTGCTTTTGGCCCTCGTCTGCAGGGCGTGACTAGCAAAAGCGACCTCGATGACATCGTGGAAGAATCGCTCAAGCGCGCCAACCTCTGGAAAGAGGTATCCAATCAGCTCAACAAGGATGGTTTGGCGCTCTCGGGTGGTCAGCAGCAGCGTCTGTGCATCGCGCGTGTGCTCGCGGTGCAGCCCGATGTCCTTCTGATGGACGAGCCCTGCTCCGCCATCGACCCCACGTCCGTCTCCAAGGTCGAGGATCTGATGGCCGAGCTGGCGCCCGAGATGACGATCATCATCGTCACACATTCAATGCAGCAGGCAGCTCGCATTAGCGACTACACCGCCTTCTTCTTGCAGGAGGTTGCCGGCGAGCCCGCCACGCTCATCGAGTATGGTCAAACCGACGCGATCTTCACCAGCCCGGTGGATTCGCGGACGGAAGACTATATCACCGGCCGCTTTGGCTGATCGGTGCGACTAGTCCCAAGCCGATCGGACCTGGTCCGGTGCGTATTCACTGTGCGGGCGGCATGACCGCACCCAACTGATTGGAGTGAACCATGCGCAAACTGTTTTCCCGTCAGCTCGTCGAGGCTCGTCACGAGATGTTGAGCATCTACGAGGCTGTAGACCTGGCTCTTCACGACGCCGTGAAGGCCTATGTGACCGACGACCGCAAGCTCGCCACCAAGACCAAGAAGCGCACGCTTTCGATTGACGCGCGCTGCGCCAACCTGGAGGCCGTGTGCTACAACCTGATCGCTACGCAGTCGCCGGTCGCCTCCGACTTCCGCTTGCTGCAGACAATCATCTACGTCGACTTTAACCTGCAGCGCATGACCGATAAGGTTCGCCAGATCTGCCGCGCCACGCGTCATATGGTCAAGGCCGATATCTCGCTGCCCCAGGAGCTCGTCGGTACGGTTGAGGCCGAGGCCGAAGCCGTATACCAGGTGCTGGGCTCGTCGCTTTCCGCGCTCGTCACCAACGACATGTCCATCATCTGCAACCTGGCCGTCGAGGACGAGCCGGTGCATGCGGCCTATGAGAAGTTCTTCCGTACCTTCAACCGCATGGACGCGGGCGAGTTTATGGACGACGACAGCAACTATGACGATCTGCGCCGCGCCATCATGGTTTCACGCTACCTCGATCGCATCGCCTCGATTTCCATCGATGCCGCCTGCCGTCTGACCTTCCTTTTGACCGGCCAGCGCATGAACGCCGGCGATATCGCCCGTACGGACGAGGATGAGCTCGAGAGCATGCGCGTACCTTCGGGCGAGGGCGTCATCATGAGGCCCGCTGTCGATGCGCGCTTTGTTGCCAAGGTGCCCGCTAACGAGGTGAGCGAGGGTCTTCGCTACCTGCTCGAGCACCTCGAGGACGAGGACGATACCGAGGATGACGAGGAGTAGGGTAGCTCCGTTCGTCGAAAGATTGTAAATACCTAAGTGAGCGCGGCCTTGCACATGCAGGGCCGCGCTCTTGCGTTAGCATGGGACTACTTGTATGGCTGTTAGCGGAGGCGATTGGCAATGGATAATTATTTGGACTTGATGCGCGCTCGCCGCGAGCAGATTCTCGAACGCTTTTATGCCGCACTCGATCGCGCGGGGCGTTCTCACGATGCCGCCCGCCTGATTGCCGTCTCCAAGACCGTTGGCGTCGATGAGACCGTTGCCGCCATCCAGGCAGGGTATCGTCATTTTGCCGAGAACCGTCCGCAGGAGCTTGTTCGCAAGCTTGCGGGGCTGGCGGAGCATCCGGAGCTGCCCGAGGTGCGCTTCGATATGATCGGTAATCTTCAGACCAACAAGATCAATGCGGTGCTGGGTGCGGCCGAGCTGATTCATTCGGTGGGGTCGCTTCATTTGGCGCAGGCTATCTCGAGCCGTGCCGTCCGCAAGATTGAGGCGGGCGAGCTTGCCGGTCCTCAGCATGTGCTGATCGAGGTCAATGTAAGCGGCGAGGAGTCCAAGGGCGGCTTTTCGCCCGATGAGGTTCGTGTCTCCGCCGGCGAGCTTGCGGAGCTTGAGGGAATTTGTGTGCAGGGGCTTATGACCATGGCGCCCCGGGGGAATAAGGATGTGGCGCGCCGCACCTTTGCCGGGCTGCGTGAGTTGAGGGATGAGCTGGAGACGGCACACCCCGATCTGTGTCTGCCTGAGCTATCTTGCGGCATGAGCGAGGACTTTGAGCCTGCCCTTGAGGAAGGCTCGACGCTTGTTCGCCTGGGCAGGGTAGTATTTAGCCCGGAGTTTGAAGTAAAATAAGAGCCTGAAGTGCGCGCTGATTGTCAGAGCGCCTGCATTAGACCGTGAGAGGACACAACCATGGGTTTCCTTGACGAAATTAAAAATAAAATGCACCTAGGCGGCCAGCAGGGTTATGACCAGGGTTATGGCCAGGATGATGACTACGGTTACGATGACGGCTATGACGACGGCTATCAGAACAACGGCTACAGCGGTGCTTCGGGCGAGGGCTTCTACACGCAAGATGAACCGAGCAATGGACTGCTGGGGCAGACACGCCGCGGAGAGGCTGAGTCGGTTGCTGTGTACACGCGTTCCGGTCAACTGATCGGCGACGACTCCCGTCACGCTACGACGTACAATCCGCCTTCGCGCTCTCAGGATGCCGCTGCGGGCGGTTATCGTCCCGGCGCCTATGACACGCCGTCAAGCTACGCCGAGAACGCTCGGGTCCGCGCTGCCGCTGTGCCCGCTCCTGCTTCAACGCCGAGCGATGCCTCTGCCTATGCGAGCAATATCATCAACGCCACGCCTCAGTTGCCGGCCTACGTTCTTCGTCCGGAGAGTTATGACGACGTGGAGACGGTCGTGCGCCGCGTGCGTACCAAGCAGCCTGTCGCGCTGATCTTTGTGGGCGTTCGCACCGAGGTCGCCAAACGCGTCCTGGACTTTAGCTATGGCTTTGCCTGCGGCCTGGGCGCTTCGGTCAAAGAAGTGGGCGACCGCGTGTTTATGGTGCTGCCCGCCGGCTGCGAGGTCAAGGATTCGGATCTTAAGAAGCTTCGCGCCGACGGCTATCTCAAGTAAAGACAAGGTGAGGAGATTCCCATCAACATCTACACCATCGTTCAGCTTGTCAACACGCTGTTTAATTTTTATTCCACGTTGATTGTGGTCTACTGCTTTATGACGTGGATTCCCATGAAGCAGGGTGGTTTGCTACAGGATATCGCGGCGGTGCTCGACGGCGTTTGCGGCCCTTGGCTCAACCTGTTTCGCCGGTTTATGCCGCCGATGGGCGGTATCGATTTTTCACCGGTCGTTGCGATTATTGCGTTGCAGTTGGTGCAGAAGCTGATTCTGCAGCTACTTATAGGTATACTCGTATAGGACTGGCTCAGTAACCTATGTCGGGCGCTTAGCGCCAAGGCGATGATAAAGGAGAACTTGTTATGGCTATTACCCCTGCTGACATCCAGGCTCAGACCTTCTCTGAGGCCAAGCGCGGCTACGATCCCGCCGAGGTCGACGTCTTCCTGGAGACCCTGTCCTCCGAGGTCGACGCTATGCTTGCCAAGATCGTTGATCTTAAGGGTCGCCTGACCGCCACCGAGCAGCAGCTTGCCGATACGCAGGCTCAGCTTGCGCAGGCCCAGGATTCTGCCGCTCAGGCTGCCCCTGTCGCCACTCCCGCTCCCGATTTCTCCGCTCAGGAGCGTCAGATTTCCGCCGCTCTCATTGCGGCTCAGCAGACCGCCGAGGCGATTGTCAACGACGCTAACGAGAATGCTGACCGCATCCGCAACGAGGCCGACGCCAAGGCCCGCGAGGTCATCCGTCAGGCCCTGACCGAGAAGCAGGCCGAGCTCGAGGAGATTGACCGTCTGAAGGCTTCCCGCGAGGAGTTCAAGGCCGAGTATCTTAAGCTCATTCAGCACTTTATGGACGATGCTCAGAATTCCTTCCCGGCCGATCTGCTGGCTTCTACGCCGGTCGGTTCCGCGGCTTCTCCTGCCGTGACCATGCCTGCTGCCGAGCCGCTGCCTGTCGCTGATCCGGTTGTCCCCGTGGCCGACCCCTTCGCCCCGATTGACAACTTTGCCGCGGACGACCTGGACTAGCGCCAAAACTACAATCTAGCTCTTAAAAGGAGCTCGCGCTTGCGAGCTCCTTTTTTGTAGCTGTATACGGGTTGGGAAGCAAAACGCCGAGCTCTGCGTGCGATAGGGCAGAACTCGGCGAACGCTTGAGCGGTAAAAGGTAGATTTTAGGGCATGGGCCAAAAAACTACTTGAGGAGGAAATTGGATAGGGGAATGGTGCGGGCCTCGCGATGCTCGGGGTCGGCGATATGGTCGGCGGGATAGCCGCAGACGAGCATGTGGTAGGGATAAACGCCCTCGGGCAGGTTGAACTGCTCGCGGGCTAGCTCGGGCTTAAAATGGCATACCCAGCACGTTCCCAGGCCCTGTTCCTCGGCCTCCATCATCATTTGATCGCAAGCAATCGAGGTGTCGATAGCGCTGGAGTTCATCTGATCATAGGGACGCACCCAAGCATCGTTGGTAACGCTGCAAACGAGGAAGATGAGCGGAGCGCCAAAGATGGACCCATCACGAGCAAACCGAGGCTGACAAGCAGCTGCCTTTTCCAGAAGCTCAGGCGTATCCAACACCATCACACGGGTTGGATGATTATTGCAAGCAGAAGGAGCAATGCGCCCAGCCTCAACAATGGTATCCACCACAGCCTGCTCAACAGAACGATTCTCAAACAAACGACAAGAATACCGAGACCGAGCCAGATCCATATACGACATACAAGCCCTCCAACAATTAAAATTCAAACAAACCCAAAGTAACCCAAAGAGTACCCAAAGCAGCAATCAGTCAAACGCTCACCAAGGGCCAAAGTGTCCGAGCGGGTACCAAAGGTCCCTTCAGCCAAACCCCCATTGCGCTAAAACTATCAGCCAAAGTTCCAATGGTGGTACACAAGGGAGCGGGCCCGACCACTGATAACCTTTTGAACGACTCTGCTTGCAGCCGGAGTGAAAAAAGGTTATCAGTGGTCGGGCCCGCGACCGGTGGGACGCGTACCCCCAATTAACTGTTCTTCATGACAATCGAATCCACGACATCGGCCACATTCTCGCAGCAGTCGGCGCAGTACTCCAAGAAGGCGTACACGTCACGCCAGGCGATGACCTCGAGCGGGTCCTTGCCGTTGACGTGCAGGTTACGCATGGCGTTGATGTAGAGTTCGTCGGCCTCGGACTCGATGGTGTTGATCTGGATGACGAGCTCGCGCAGCGTTTTGGACTTGCGGTAGTTGGGCAACTCGACCATCAGGTCCTTCATGGCGCGGCAGGCGTCGGTCACCTTGTGGGCGATCACGATGGCATCGGGGTGGATGCTCTGGATGTTGGTGAAGTAGAGGCGCTGTACGACGCCCTCAATACGGTCGAGCACGGTATCGAGCGAGCAGCTCATTAGGTTAAGGTCCTCGCGCTCAAGCGGGGTGATAAAGGCCGTGAGCAGGGCGTCTTCGAGCTCATGATGCTTCTTGTCTGCTGCATGCTCAATCGCATGCATCTTCTCGAGCATGTCGTGGATCTGCGCGGGGTCAAAGTTCTCAAAAATCTTGGTGAGCAGCTCGGCTGCCTGAACGGCGAAGTCGGCGCAGGCGACGTAGTTGTCAAAGTAGAACGAATCGGGTTTCTTTGCCATGAGTGATCCTTTCGGGGCGAAGACGGGTGGGCGAGGTAATGCGGTCCGGATGGACGTTCGGTTTGACTAGAGGAACATCATGAACAGCCTGGCCATAACAAAGCTGATGAGTCCACAGGCGGGGAAGGTGAAGAACCACGTGAACATCATGTCCTTGACCACGCCGAAGTTGATGGCCGAGAGGCGCTTGACGGCGCCAACGCCCATGATGGCGCAGGTCTTGATGTGCGTGGAGGACACGGGGATACCGGTGAGCGTGGCAAGCAGCAGGTTTGCGGCTCCTGCCAGGTCGGCAGAGAAGCCCTGATACTTCTCGAGCTTAACCATGCTCTGGCCGACGGACTTGATGATACGCTCACCGCCCACGCTGGTGCCGATGCCCATGGTGGCCGAGCACAGCAGCATGATCCAGATGGGGATGCCGGCGTCGCCGACGCCGGTCTGTCCGTTGGCAAAGGCGACACCTAAAAAGAGCACGCCGATGAACTTTTGTCCATCCTGCGCGCCGTGCATAAAGCTCATGGCCGCGGCGCTCGCGATCTGAGCATATTTAAAGAAGACGTTGGCACGTCGCCTGTTGGCGGCAGCGAAAAGAATCGAGACGAGCTTGCACAGGACCCAGCCCATGACAAAGCCCAGACCGATGGAGAGCGCCAGGCCGTAGATGACCTTCATCCACTCGTGGACATTGACGCTGCTGGCGCCGCCGAGGGCGATGGCAGCGCCGGTCAGACCGGCGATGAGGCTGTGGCTCTGCGAGGTGGGGATGCCAAAACGCGATGCCGTGGCGCCGTAGACGACGATGGAGAACAGGGCCGCGCAGAGGCACGCGAGCGCCATGGTGCTGTTTCCGCCAAAGTCGACGATATGGGAGATGGTGTTGGCAACGCTGGCATTAAAGTGCGTCATGATGAGCACGCCCAAAAAGTTGAACGCGGCACTCATGAGAATGGCGGCGCGGGCGGGCATGCAACGCGTGGTGACACAGGTCGCGATGGCGTTGGGCGCGTCGGTCCATCCGTTGACGAAGATGGCGCCGAGCGCGAGGAACACGGTGACGGCAAGGACTGGGTTCGAAACAAGTTGGCCGAGGAAGGCTGAGAACGTTACGTCCATATATGGGCTTTCTCGAAGTTTGCAGAAACGTTACAAAAACATGATAAATCGTATCACCTCCTGCGGGTTTCTTTACCGAGTTCTGACGGGAGAAGTGAATTTTTTGGCACTAAAATTGAATATTAGCCCTGTTGACCGCGGGTGTTCTTTTTGCTAACACGCCGTGAGGACACGTGCGCTCGCTCCGACACCCCAAAACCACAGTCTGTTCGCTTTACAATATGCAAACATGCGTTCGATAATAGGGGCATGGAATATCGACAGACAGATGGCAAAACTCGGCGCGTGCACAAGCAGTATGTGGACGTCGTGGCCCGCATCCTCGCGGGCGGACAAGTTGTGCCGGTTACCGTCTGCTGGGTCGACGGTCGCTGCTTTACAATTGACGAGATTGTCTCGTCTACCGGTTTTGGCCTGACGGTTCACGGCATTCGTACGGCAACCTATAAGATTCGTTTTGGCGGACATACGACCGAGCTGTATCTGGAAGACCAGGCGCGTGAGCGACCGGATGGCTTACAGGCTCATCTGATGCGGTGGTGGGTGTGGGCGTTCGACCGCACACTCGAGAGTGAGCGCCGCGGGTAAGAGCGCGCCATTCGGGTACAATGGCAGGAATCTTGTCGCCTACGGCGCTGTCGCGGCGCTTTTTGAAAGGACGAAATTATGAACGATATCCAGGGCTATCAGAACGGCCCCATCGAGACCGGCGCAAGCCGTGCCAAGGAGATGTCGCCGCGCGCGTACAACCTTGCCATGTCTGCCCTGATCTTTTTGGGTTTTTGCGCTATGGGCGCTGGCGCCTACTTTACGGGCACCATGTCGTTTGCGCGCATGATGATGAGTGGCGCCGCCCTGCCGCTGGTCTTTGGCTCGTTTATCCTGACCATTGTCGGCATCGTCATGATGTCGGCCGCCGCCAGCAAACAGTCCGTGGGCCTGTCGCTCGCGGGTTACGCGATCTTTGCGAGCACCTTTGGTCTGACCGCGTCGTTTGGCCTTGCCAACTACGACCTGCCCACCATCAACACCGCCTTTATCGCCACTGCCGCCATCACCTTTGTCTTTGGCGCACTGGGCGTGACCTTCCCCAAATTCTTCCAGCGTGTGTACGGCATTGGTTTTGGCATTCTGCTTGCCACGATTCTGGTCGAGATCGTGCTGATGTTCATGGGCGTCTCGCAGACCATCACCGACCTGATCGTGATTGTGGTGTTCGCCGGCTTTATTGGCTACGACACCTATGTGGCCACGACGGTGCCGCCCACGCTGCCCAACGCCGTGCTCATGGCGTCCAACCTGTTCGTGGACATTATCAACGTGTTCCTGCGCATTCTGAACATCCTTGGTCGTCGCGACTAGTGCCAGATTGCAGCGGTGCTTGCCGCGCGCAAATCGATGCGAAAGGCGGTCCTTCGGGGCCGCCTTTTTTGTACGCGGCGGGGTATCATGGATGGGAAAAGCCGATAGCGGCAGCGACCGAGAAAGGTGACCACTTATGGCAGACGTCGACAACAGGAACCGTAACCGTAGGCCCAACCGCGCGGGACAGCCCAATCCCAAGCGCGAGGCCCGTGCCAAGGCCGCCGAGCGTCACGTGGCGACTGTGTCCGAAGCGTGCGCAAAGGATATCGAGCGCTCGCTTGCCGGCGTGCGCGAGTTCGAGGGCATGCCTGCCGGATTTGTCGCGGCGATGAAGGCTAAGGCCCAGGTGGCTGCTGCCGAAGAGCAGGTTGCCGATGAGTCTGAGGCCGCCGAGGTTGCGCCTGCCGAGACCGAGGTCGTGGCCGAGCCTGTGCCCGCAGAGGAAGCCACGGAGACCGAGCCCGCGCCTGCTGCCGAGGAGCCCGCTCCGGTCCTGCCCGAGGTCACCGTGCTCGACGCCTCTGCCACGCAGGCCATTCTGGATAACGGCCGAGGCTACGCGCAATTCTGCGACATGGCCGTACTCGCCTTTGCCTCGTTCACCAACCCGGGCGGCGGCTACATCCAGGGCTATCTGGGTCAGGAGGCCACGCTCTGTGCCGATTCGTATCTGTACAATGTGCTCGATAAGCAGCGCAAATGGTACGGCGAGAACCGTCGCCGCAACATCAACTGTGAGCTGTACCGCAACCGTGCGCTGGTGGTGCCTGCGGTGCGCTTCGACCGCAACCACGTGCATGCGTACGCCGACGTGATCGTTGCCGCTGCGCCCAACGCCAAGCGCGCTCGCCAGGAGTATCGCGTGGGTGACGATGCCCTGCTGGACGCCCTGCGCGATCGTATCCGCTTTGTGCTGGCCATCTGCGACGAGCTTGGTCGCGAGAAGCTCGTGCTGGGCGCCTGGGGCTGTGACAACAACGGCTTTGACGCCGAGGCCGTGGCCGAGCTCTTCCGCAAGGAGCTCGCATCGGGCGACTTTAAGGTCAAGCAAGTCTTCTTTGCCGTGCCCTCTACGCGCTGGGACGAGGATTTTGCCAAGTTCGAGCACGTGCTGGCAAGCTTCCCCGAGCGCAACGAGGAGTCCTATGCCCAGGTTGCCGCCCGTGCCGCGGCCGCTCGTGCCGCCGAGCAGGCTCATGCCGCTGCCGAGGACGACGAGGATGATGACGACTGGCGCAAGTATCTGTAATCGGTGCGCGCTGACAGATAGGTCGAGCCGGCGGGAGGGGCTGCTCCCGTCGGCTTTTTGCTGAAGGAGGGGTTTGCGATGAAAAACGTCCTGTGCTTTGGTGACAGCAAAACTGCTGGTGAAATCGTCAGCCAGGACAGCGACACGGAACAAGCGTACTTGGCGTTTATCTGCAAACGGCTCAAGCTGAATTTTAGGAAGCTGTCAGTAGAAGAACGGAAGTGGCTGAAAAAGATTGCGGAAAAATCCGACTTGCTGAAGAATCCAAAACCGCAGAGAGGACGAAGATAAAAAATGCCTGAACGGCGGTTCTGGTTTTTCAGAACCACCATCCAGGCATTTTGTTTAGTAATAGAAAAAGGTGCAGTTGATTATTGCGTATTGTCAATCTCTCTCAAACCGGGTAGTAAAAATACGGCAAGCGCAACGATGATAATGCCAATTCCGCAAATGACAAACCATTTCTCAACTCCCAGCCGCTCCGCCAGAGGCCCGGAAATGACAAGGCCAAACGGCATGGCGAGGGAAGCGGCGCTTGTCAGTAGAGAAAAAACTCTCCCCAGATATTCTGGTTTGACCGTTTCTTGAAAAATCGCATTTTGCACACCGTAAAATGGAGCGGAAATTCCCATAACAGTACAGCACACAACAAAGACAAGAAATGCGTCTGGCGGCAAAAGCCCGGAGAGCATATTGCTAACGCCCATCAGGAGAACGGAAAGACCGATGGTGTACCGCCGTTTCTTAAAACCGCCCCAAATGCTCAGAATGACTCCGCCAAGCAGCATACCAACCGCAAAAGCAATTTCAGCGGCAGAGGCATGGGCCGGTGTTCCTTTGAAGTATGACATACAGATGAGAGGAAAAAGCGTACTGATTGGCATATAAAAGAACATATAAATTACACCAATCCAGAGCAGAGCAAAGAGGCCCCTGTTTTGCTTTAATACCACATACCCCTCTTTCATATCCTGTAAAAACTGTTGTCTTTTCGTTTCTGGACATAGTTCAGGCGTTGGTATGGACGAAATCGCAACAGTCACACAGGCAAGGATTGCACCCACAATATCTAACAATATAATTGCATTAAGAGGCCAAACAGCATATAAAAACGCTGCGGCAGCTGGACTGATAATCGCACTTACTGCTTGCATGGTCTGCGTGTAACCAGCGCATTTTGTAAGTTCCTCTTTTGGCACAATCATAGGTGTTGCTGCGCTGAATGCTGGAGAATGAAAAGCAGTTCCCGCACTTCGGATTAACAGGACAACCATAATAGACCATACGGGCAATTCCATGTAAAACGCCACCAGCGCCAGAATACCGCCAGCGGCGGCAATTATCAAATCCGCACCAATCATTACGCTTTTACGGCTGTGCCGGTCAACAAAAGCACCTGCAAACGGGCCTAAACAGGCTTGCGGCAAAAATCCAATCAGTGTTGCCGCCGTCAATATGATTGCAGAATTAGTTTTCGCAACCAAATAAAAGATAATGGCCATTTGCAAAATACCGCTGCTAATAAAGGATATTGCTTGTCCGGCAAGAAGTGTAAAATAAGTTTTTCTCCATGAATTGTTGTTTTGGGTCATAATGCGAACCTCCTTTTTTATTGCATTGTTCCTTTGTTTCTGCAATAAAAAGCAGGCGTTGTCCCACAGAGAGGGCAGACGCCTGCATAACAACAAAGCACGAAAAAACACCACGATACAGTTCAAAGACTGCTCGTGTCAAACCTACGTGTTCCTTTGCATACGCACGCAAAAAAAGCCCACCATCATGTGGAAAGGTACTTCTACTTTTTATTGCTTATTAGCGTACACAAATTAACACACGTAAGCCTCCTTCCAATCTCAAACTGTCGCACAGTATAACACACATGCCAGGCGAGCCAGTCAACGGTCAAGATGAACGGCGCTTTCAGCGCCGCCGTTGACAGTCTCGCCCGTCTTTGCTAATGGGTAATCAAGGCGGGAAAGCCATTTTAGGGCTTTCCCGCCCATTTCAATTTTGGGAGAAGAAAGGCCCCAAAATGAACGAGTGCGGCCAAACACTTTTAGGGATTGGCCGCCTTGTCCACCCATCCAGCGGGGCGGCGGGGAACGGTCAAGGCCGGGCGTCAGCCCATTCATTTCAGCCTTGACGGTTTCCTGCCGTCCTGCTACTTTTCCCGGAGTGTGGCCACACATCTGGTCACGGTGTCCAGAGCTTTGGGACTTTTTGTCCCATAGGCCGGGGGCGGAGGACGAGGGACGGGGGCTTTCATAATACGCCCTGTCTGCTGCTGAAATCAGCCCTTTGTTTCCGGCTTACCAGCCCCAAACAAAGCCCTGCTTTCCTGCCGCGTCAAATGCCCTTGCCCTCCCCGGCGGCAACGGTATTTTCAGGGCAACGCCGACAGAGCGTATAACACACTACACTTTGCTCCGCAAAGTCGTGTGCCAAATGGGGCGCTGCCCCCTTTGGAAACCCCCGCAACAAACAGGTGCTATGCACCCAGCCGGGAGCATAGCGCCGTTTGTTGTCAGCAGCCCGTTTCACGGTCTGCGTGTAGTTCCTTGTAAACTGACCTATACCTATGGCTACGATCCGGCGGGCATGCGCGATGGCACCGCGGTGCGCTATGCGCACGATGTGCGCTGGTGCGGCGTGGCCCAGCGCGACCTGGGCGATATCGATTATCTGCACATGATGCCCGAAAGCCACGAGAGCCTGGGCCACGCCGTGGCAGCCAAGCTCCAAGAGATGCTCGGTCAGTAGCGCGACCCCAAACCACCACAAAGGGACAGGCGCCTTTGTGGTGGTTTGGGCGGTGGTTTTGGCTGCTGGCTTTTTAGTACTGCCACATGTGGTTGACGGGGCCGGAGCCCTTGCCCATGTTCAGGCCGGCGGCGAGAGCTCCTGTTAGGTAGGCCTTGCCGGCGTTGACGGCATCGGCAAGATCCATGCCCTGGGCCAGCGCGCAGGCGATGGCGGACGAGAGCGTGCAGCCGGTACCATGCGTGTTGTCGGTCTCGATGCGTTTGTGACGGAACCACGTGGTGAGCGGATCGCCCAGGTGGTTGCCCTCGTCATCGAGCGGCGCGGGCTCTGCTAGCACATCGTTGGCCTCGTTGACAAAATGCCCGCCCTTAACGAGGGACGCGCAGCCAAAGCGGCGGGTGAGGAGCATAGCAGCGTTTTGCTGTGTGCGCTCGGAATCGACCTCGTAGTCGAGCAGCGCCATGGCCTCGGGAATATTGGGCGTGATGACGGTCGCAAGCGGGAACAGGCGGCGTGTAAGCGCTTCGGCGGCGTCCTCGGCGATGAGACGAGCGCCCGAAGTGGCGACCATGACGGGGTCGACGACGATATTTTGTGCGTCCCAGGCGCTCAGGCGGTCGGCTATGACTTCGATAATCTCGGCAGAAGAAACCATGCCGATCTTGACGGCACTGGGGCGGATATCGTCAAAAACGGCATCGATCTGCGCCGCGACAATATCCGGGGAGATGTTCTGCACGGCGGTGACGCCTAGGGTGTTCTGTGCGGTGATGGCCGTGATGACCGTCTCGGCATACAGGCGGTGCGCCGTGATGGTCTTGATGTCGGCCTGAATGCCGGCACCGCCGCTGGAATCGGATCCTGCGATGGACAGGACGGCAGGTACCTTACTACGATCCATGTTCGCTCCCTTGTTCGGTCGGATTCAAATGGGTCTCCTGCCCGCATTATAAAGTTGCCCGGGCCGGCTGTATGCCGATCCCGGGCGGGTGGCGCAATCTTTACGTAAATGTAAGAAAATGTTCACACGTCAACAATTGACGAACGCCTTGTGGCCGATTATGGCTCCGGTGACGAGTTAGTCCTCCATGCCGAGGTCGATCGTCGTGCCCTCGAATACCTTGTTGACGGTGCGGACGGCGCACATCTTGCCGCACATGGTGCAGGTGCCCTCGGTGGCAGCAGGGGATTCCTCGTAGCGCTTCTTGCCGGTGACCGGGTCGAGCGCGCACGTCCACATGGCGTCCCAGTCGAGCTTGCGGCGTGCCTGGCCCATCTTGTCGTCCATGTCGCGGGCGTGGGGCACCTTTTTGGCGATGTCGGCGGCGTGTGCGGCAATCTTGGTGGCCATGAGGCCGTCGAGCACATCCTGGGCGTTAGGCAGGCATAGGTGCTCTGCCGGTGTCACGTAGCACAAAAAGTCGGCACCCGAGCTCGCGGAGATGGCGCCACCGATGGCTGCGGTGATGTGGTCGTAGCCCACGCCGATATCGGTCACCAGCGGCCCGAGCACGTAGAACGGGGCGTTGTGGCACAGGCGCTTCTGCAGTTTCATGTTGGCGGCGATCTCGTCGAGCGCCATGTGCCCCGGGCCCTCGACCATGACCTGGACGCCGGCGGCCCAAGCGCGCTTGCACAGCTTGCCCAGCTCGATCATCTCGGCGGTCTCGGTGGCGTCGTTGGAGTCGTAGAGGCAGCCCGGGCGGCAGGAGTCGCCGAGCGAAATCGTCACGTCGTACTCGTGGCAGATCTCGAGCAGCTCGTCAAAGTACTCGTAGAAGGGGTTCTCGTTGCCGGTGACCTCCATCCAGCCAAACAGCAGTGAGCCGCCGCGGCTGACGATGTTCATGAGACGGCCGGTCTCCTTAAAGGTTTTGGTGACCGACTTGTTGATGCCGCAGTGGATGGTCATAAAGTCCACGCCGTCCTCGGCGTGCGCGCGCACGACCTCGAACAGGTCGTCCTTGGTAAGCTTGACAAGCGGCTTTTCCATGTAGCCGATGGCGTCGTACATGGGGACGGTGCCCACCATGAGCGGCGTCTCGTCGATGAGCTGCTGGCGGAATTGGCGCGTCTTGCCCGAGTTGGAGAGGTCCATGATGGCGTCGGCGCCAAAGTCCTCGGCGATCTTGACCTTCTTCCATTCCTCGGCGGCATCGGCCTTGTCGCCCGAGATGCCCAGGTTGACGTTGACCTTGGTAGACAGGCCCTCGCCGACGCCAAAGGCACGCATGCCCTTTTTGATATGCACGATGTTGGCGGGAATGGCGATGCGGCCGTCGGCCACGCGCTCGCGGATGTACTCGGGGTCGCGATGCTCGCGTTCGGCAACCTCCTTCATCTGCGGTGTGATTTGCCCGGCGCGGGCGAAGTCGATTTGCGTGACGAGCTTGGGCTCGGTCTGTGTGCTCATTGGCACGGCTCCCTTCGTTGGCATTACCCATATCAGGTTTGCGGGTCAGGGCGGGCGCGCCCAGTCTCAGCCTGCCGTCTTGTCCTGCAAGCTCCCCGTTTATGTGGTGGGCTCAAGTATAGCTCGAATGGGTACGATTGACGCGACGAGCATGCCCGCGGGGAGGCGAACATGGAAGACAAGCATCTGTATCGAGAGACGCAGTGGGATGTGTCGGCCGAGGAGAGCCGCGCCCATCATGGGCTGGTCGCAATTGGTTTCGCGATTCTTGTCGTGATGGTGATTGCCTGTTGTATCTGGACATTTGGCGGGCGTGGGGGAGTTTCCTGGACGTTTGAGGCGGACGATAGCCTGCCGATTATGACGGCGAAGGTCGCGGGTGGCAATACTGTTGCCGCGCCGGGCGACTATTGGTATCCGCGCGACAAGTTTGTGCAACTGCAGCTGAGCGGTGGTTCCATTCCTGGTGAAGAGATCGAGCGTGTGACCTTCGATGCGTCGCTTAGGACGCTGTCGGTCGAGCTCAAAAATCAGGGGGATGTACCCACGACCATGGATATAGCCCTGACGGAATGGCGCCTGGAGCCTCCGTCGGGTGTTGAGGCGTCCGAGGTGGAGCACGTTAAGGTTACCTACCAAGATGGCTCGACGAGCGAGATTGCAAAAGCTGACGGCCTGGCGGAATAGACGCCGTGCCTAGGCAGCACATTCAAAAGTAGCGGTAGTCCTACAAGGCCTGTTCGTTCAGGAAGACCAAAGTGTTTTTATTTGAAAGCTCGGGAAAGTAACGATAACCAACGTCGAACGCGGTGAGCCCGCTTACATCCTCGAACTTGTTTTCTGCCATCCAGCGCACCATGGAGCCGCGCGCTTTTTTGCTGGCGGTCGAGCGTTGGATGGGCTTGCCGTTGCGGATGCCTTCACCAAAGAGACATGTGACGACCGTGGTGTCGGTGGTGAGGCGGGTCAGAACGGCTTTGGCGTATTCCGCGCTGGCGAGGTTGACGATCGTGGCGTTGGAGCCTGCCGGAGCGATGACCCGTGCGAGCTTGTCGCCCCAAAACGCGTAGAGGTCTCGGGCATCGTCGACGGCAAGCTTCGCGCCCATCTCCAGCCGATACGGTTCAACGGCATGAAAGGGGCGTACGCATCCGTAAAGGCCCGAGAGGATCCACAGATGGTCTTGCAGCCATGCGAGCTGTGCGGAATCCATCACCTCGGGCGCCATGCTTTGGTATTGAATGCCGTGATAGGACATGACGGCAGGGGAGAGGTGACGGGCGAGTGCGGGATTGTCGAGATCGCCGCTTTGCAAGATGGGCTCGAACTCATGCAGGGTGTTGAGGCAGGGCCCCAGCAGTTTGTCACTCACGTTCCATAGCGCCTGCAGGCTGCCGCTGCCTTCATTCCGCTCGATATCTAGCAGTGCGCGGTGGAGGTGAGCCGTCTCGCGCGCAAAAGGTGGAATGCCCAGGACTTCAAAAGCATCTTGGGCCGCGCGCATCTGCTTGGCGGGCGAAATGATGACCTGCAGCATGGACTCTCCTCTGTCAAAAAGGAAGTTGCGGTGTAATACGGTCTGTTTTGGCCGTTTATGGGCCAGTTTAGTCCGTATCTCACCGCAACTGATGAAGGGTTGATTAGGCGCGCTCGATGAAGGCCTTGTAGCCGCGATAGGCCTCGTAGATATCGGCCTTGTTGGCGACCTCCCACAGGGCGTGCATGGACAGGACGGCAACGCCGGAGTCGATGACGTTCATGCCGTACTTGGCCATGATGTAGGCGATGGTGCCGCCGCCGCCCGCGTTGACGCGACCGAGCTCGCAGGTCTGGAAGTCCACGCCGGCCTCGTCCATAATGTCGCGGATGAGGGCCATATACTCGGCGTCGGCGTCGTTGGAGCCGCCCTTGCCGCGGCTGCCCGTGTACTTGTTAAAGCACAGGCCGCGACCCATAAAGGCTGCATTCTTGGTCTCGAACTTGCCGGCGTAGCCTGGGTCGAAGCCGGCGGATACGTCAGAGGAGAGCATGCGGCTGCGGGCGAGTGCGCGGCGCAGGGCCAGCGGGCTGCCCTCGCCGGCGAGCGTCATGATCTCGGCGACGGTGTTCTCGAAGAAGCGGCTTGTCATGCCGGTGGCGCCCACGGAGCCAATCTCCTCCTTGTCGACGATGAGCGTGATGCTCGTGCGCTCCACGTTGGCCACATTGATCTGGGCGAGCATGGAGGGGTAGGCGCAGACGCGGTCGTCGTGGCCATAGCCCAAAATCATGGAGCGGTCGAGGCCCATGTCGCGGGCGGGGCCGGCGGGCACGACCTCGATTTCGGCGGAGAGGAAGTCCTCCTCCTCGACGTCGTACTGCTCCTTGAGGATATCCAGGAACATCTGCTTGACGGGCTCGGTGGGGGCGTCTTTGTCGTCCTCGTCAAATTTTACGGGACGGCCGCCCACGATCACGTCGAGGATCTCGGCGTCGACGGCGTCCTTGGCGGGCTTGGACATCTGCTCGCTCGAGAGGTGGATCAGCAGGTCGGAGATGGTAAAGACCGGATCGTCGGCCTTGTCGCCGATGTTGATGTCGACGGTGGTGCCGTCCTTTTTGCAGATGACGCCCACGAGTGCGAGCGGGGAGGCCACCCAGTGGTAGCTCTTGACGCCACCGTAGTAGTGCGTGTCGAGGTAGGCCATGTCGCCGGCCTCGAAGGCGGGATTCTGCTTGAGGTCCAGGCGCGGCGAGTCCACGTGGGCGCCCAGGATGTTAAAGCCCTGCTCGAGCGGGGCGGTGCCCAGATTGACGAGCATAAGATCCTTGCCGTGGTTGGCGGCGTACACCTTGTCGCCTGCCTTGAGCGCGCGGCCTTCGGCGATCACGGTCTCCAGGTCGACGTATCCCGCCTCCTCGGCCATCTTGATGCCGGTCTTGACGCACAGGCGCTCGGTCTTGTTCTCGCTCAAAAACTGCTTATAGCCGCGGCAAAGCTCCTCGAGCTCCTCGATTTGCTGTGGCGTGTACTTTTTCCATGCGCAGGGACGCTCCATGACGCAGGCTCCTTTCGGATCGATCGTGCTGGTTGTTGTACCGTGAGCCATCGTATCACGCGCGGGCTCACGGTGGCGGGGGAGCTTGATGTGCGGTGGCCGCGGGGCGGGGAGCGTGTAAACTGGAGTGAGCAAACCGTGCCCAGCCCAAAGCGAGGTATTCAATATGTCTGACAAGCGCCGCACCTTTGCCGTTATCGACGGCAACTCGCTCATGCACCGCGCCTTCCACGCCGTGCCGCCGACCATGAACGCGCCGGACGGTCGTCCCACCAACGCGATCTTTGGCTTTCTGAACATGTTTCTTAAGATGATCGATGCCTTTAACCCCGACGGTGTGGTCGTGGCGTTTGACAAGGGCAAGCCGCGCGTGCGCATGGAGATGCTGCCGCAGTACAAGGCGCAGCGCCCGCCCATGGACCCCGATCTGCATGCGCAGTTTCCCATGATTAAGGAGCTGCTCACGGCGCTCAACGTGCCAATTCTGCAGTCCGAGGGCTGGGAAGGCGACGATATCCTGGGAACCATGGCGCGCCTGGGTGAGGAGGCCGGCTGCGACATGCTGCTGGTGACCGGCGACCGTGACATGTATCAGCTTGTGACCGAGCACGTCAACGTGGTCTCGACTCGCAAGGGCCTGTCCGACGTGGCGATCATGACGCCCGAGAGCGTGGACGACCTGTATCACGGCATTACGCCGGCGCTCGTGCCCGATTTTTACGGTCTGAAGGGCGATACGTCGGACAACATTCCCGGCGTACCGGGCATCGGCCCCAAAAAGGCGAGCGCGCTCATCGCGCAGTACGGCAGCTTGGACGAGGTCATTGCGCATGCTGACGAGGTCAAGGGCAAGATGGGCGAGAACCTGCGTGCACACATCGACGATGCGCTGCTGAGCCGCAAGGTTGCGACCATCCGCACCGATGCACCTGTCGAGCTCGACTTTGACGCGACGTCCTTCCCATCGTTTTCTGCCGATGAGGTGTCCGCGGCGCTGGGCGCCCTTGGCATTACGGCCATGCAGAACCGGTTCCTGGCGCTGATTGGCGGCGAGGGCGGGGTCGTGCCCGCTGCCAGCGCGTTCGAGATACCCGCGGTTTCGCGTGCCGCCGCCGGCGATGCTGAGGCACTTGCTGCTGTGGCGGCCGAGATCTCTCGCGCGATTGATGCGGGCGAGTGGGTCGCCGCCGTGGTGGACGATGACAAGGAGGAGGGTGCGCTCTTTGGCCTGACGCGTACGCTGTGGCTGGCGACGCCCAAGGGGCTCTTTGCGCTCGAGGAAGCCGATGACGGCACGCCTGCCGCTGTCGAGGGCTTCAATTCTGCCCACGGCGTTATCGCTGGCGTGCTCGCGCGCCTGTTTATGGAGGGCCGCGTGGCGAGCCCGGACATGAAGGCGTTGCTGCATGAGCTTTCGCCCATCGATTCTTCTGAGCCCGAGCTCATGGACCCGCTGGCAGTCGATTCCGTGCGCATCTTTGATACCGTGGTTGCCGCGTACCTGTTGGATTCCGACCGTTCCGAGTTTGACGAGGCATATCTGGCCGATACCTATCTGCAGATGGCGCTGCCTGCGGCGCGCGGTGCGGATGGTGCTGGCGAGGACGCTCCTGCTCCTGCTGCCCGTACCGTGGCGTTGACGCTGGCACTCGTGGCGCCGCTTCGCGACCGCATGGCCCGCGAGAACGCCGCCAACGTGTTCGATGGCATTGAGATGCCGCTCGTGCCGGTGCTTGCCAAGATGGAGCGCGCGGGCATGCTCGTAGATCCCGACCGGCTGCGCAGCCTGTCCGAGGGCCTGGCGACTCAGATTGCCGAGGTCGAGCGCAGCATTCGCGACCTGGCAGGTGATGAGACGTTTAACATCGGCAGTCCCATGCAGCTCTCGCACGTGCTCTTTGACGTTATGGGGCTTCCGACCAAGGGCCTCAAAAAGACCAAGCGCGGGTACTATTCGACCAACGCCAAGGTGCTGAGCGACCTTGCCCGTGACCACGAAATCGTGCGCCTGATTTTGGACTGGCGTGAGAAGTCCAAGATTAAGTCGACCTATCTGGACACGCTAGGTCCGCTGCGCCGTGGTGACGGTCGCGTGCACACCACGTACAACCAGACCATCACGGCAACGGGTCGCCTGTCCTCGAGCGACCCGAACCTGCAGAACATCCCGACGCGCTCTGAGCTGGGCCGTACCGTTAAGACGGCGTTTTCGGCAGGCGAGGGCAGCGTCTTTTTGGCGGTGGACTACTCGCAGATCGAGCTGCGTCTACTCGCGCATCTCTCGGGTGACGAGCACCTGGTGCGCGCCTTTAACGAGGGCGAGGACTTCCATGCCGAGACGGCCGCGCGCGTGTTTGGCGTTTCCGTGTCCGAGGTAACGCCCGACCTGCGCAGTCGCGCCAAGGCCGTGAATTTTGGCATTGTGTATGGTCAGCAGGCGTACGGTCTGTCGCAGTCGCTGCACATCTCGATGGCCGAGGCGCGTGGCATGATCGATCGCTACTACGAGGCCTACCCGGGCGTGCGCACGTTCCTCGACAACGTGGTGGCGCGCGCCAAGCAGACGGGCTACGCCGAGACCATGTATGGCCGTCGTCGCCATATTCCGGAGCTCAGGGCCAAAAACCCGCAACTCCGTGGCTTTGGTGAGCGTACGGCCATGAATCACCCCATGCAGGGCACCGCCGCCGACATCATCAAGATCGCGATGGCCCGCGTAAGCCGCCGCCTGGAAGAAGAGGGCTTTGCCGCCCACATGATCTTGCAGGTGCACGACGAACTGGACTTTGAGTGCCCCGTCGACGAAGTCGAGCGCCTGACCGCCATGGTCCAAGACGTCATGGAGCACGTAGTAGACCTCCGCGTACCGTTGATCGCCGAAGCCAGCACCGGCATAACCTGGGCCGACGCGAAATAGGAAAGCGCCCACAATTCCAAAGTAATTAAAGGCAGAAGGGGGCTCCTTGCCAACAAGGAGCCCCCTTCATTCCAAAAAATCAGCCAAGTATCTAGACACCCAAGACGCCATCTAGGCGGCAAGCAAGTCAACATAGCCATGCCCGGGGCCGGCCGTTTGATTTTTGTAGATTCCGCACGAGCCGAAGGCCACTTAATGTGGCCTTCGAGCGAGCCCAGGACCTGACCGAGCAAAAATCAAACGGCCGGCCCTGGGCATGGCGACGAGATAGATTACCGAGCCGCCAAGATGGCGTCGATGAGCGTCAGTACGCCCCCGTCGTTGTTGCTCGGAATGCGCCACTTGGCGTGCGCATTCATATGCTCTTCGGCATTGTCCACGATAAAGCTATGCCCGACGCGCTCGAGCATAGGGATATCGTTGTAGGTGTCGCCCACGGCGGCGGCATCGGCGATATCGATGCCCAAGTGCTCGCACAGGTGCGCGACGCCGGCGCCCTTGTCGACGCCCAGGTTCATAAAGTCGATCCACTCGCGGCCCGCATTGGTGACGTAGAGCTGATCCGAGAACGCGGGGTTATAGGTCTCGCGGAACGCAGGCTCAGCGTCGTAGGCGGGGAAGAAGATCGAAATCTTGTTGGACTCGACGTCAAGACCCTCAAAGGTGTCGATGTAGTTGATGGCAGAATAGTAGATGCTGATCTCGTCGTGGTACTTGTGGTCGCGCGCCAAAACGTAAGCATCGTCATAGCAGCACAGGACGGGAACGGCACGCGGGTCCTCCACGGCATGTGCCAGGACCTTGTGGTAGAGCGCCACATCGATGTTGCTCTTATAGATATAGTTGCCGCGATAGATGACGCAGGCTCCGTTGTCGGGACAAAAGGCGAGGCGGTTCTTGATGTCCTCAAACATCTCCTCGAGCTTGGGGGCGGGACGTCCGCTGGCGGGGCAGAATACGATGCCGGCTTCGGCGAGCTTGTCCAGGCGTTCGTCAAGGCCTTGCGGCAGCACGCGCTCGTCGGTCAGCAGCGTCTTGTCCATGTCGACGGCGATGAGCTTAATGTTTCCGATATTGGCGTCCGATTCGTAAGTTTGCATAAAAGCGAGCCTTTCGTTTCGAAATTGTTTCAGACGTTATAACCATCAACTCGTAATCAGGCGTATTTTCGCAGGAACGGAGCGTATTTGCACTGCATTTCACAAACTAATGAAAAAACTTTTCAGAAATTTGAATTTGTCGCTTGTGCAGCGGGCACTTTAGCGTAATATAGCGACCATCGAAAACGGAGACGGCAAAAGAGCCGCTTACCGAGGAAAAGGTACCGTTTGCGATATTAGAATTGCGCCCGGCGATGTGTGAAAGGAGAGGCAGATGCAGTTCGTAAAGATCATAACCACTGCAGACAATGCCATCCGACGCCAGCGCGCAATTTCCCGACGACGATAACAATCGTCTCTGTCCGCATGGGGCGAATTGCCTCAACAGAGTCATTTTAAGGTCGTTGGGTTTTAGCACGACATTGCTGCATGTTTCTAGGGCATGTATGTGCTGATTTTTGCTATTTAACCTGATATTGCACGGTACGTGACCTTGAAATGACTTGCAACTGACCGATGTTCTAACTAGCTACCAAGGGCGAAAGGAAACAGCCATGAGCAAGGAAAAAGTCGTTCTCGCATATTCCGGTGGTCTTGATACATCCGTATGTGTCAAGTGGCTCCAGGACGAGAAGAATCTCGATGTCGTTTGCGTCTGCGGCAACGTGGGCCAGGAGGAGACCGGCCTGGATGCCAAGAAACAGAAAGCGCTCGACCTGGGCGTTCTTGATTGCCAGGTGCTCGACCTGCGCGATGAGTTCTCCGATGAGTTCCTGACCAAGGCCATCGCCGCAAATTCCATGTACGAGAACAAGTACCCGCTGCTTTCCGCTCTGTCTCGCCCGCTGCTCGCCAAGAAGCTTGTCGAGGTCGCCCACGAGTTTGGCGCGACCTACGTCGCCCACGGCTGCACCGGCAAGGGTAACGACCAGGTTCGTTTTGAGGCTGCCGTCAAGGCCCTCGACCCCGAGCTTAAGGTTATCGCCCCGGTTCGCGAGTGGGATCTGAAGTGCCGTCCCGACGAGGTCGCCTATGCTCACGCCCACAACGTGCCGGTTCCCGAGGGTGCCAACGACAACCCCTATTCCATCGACGACAACCTGTGGGGTCGTGCCATTGAGTGCGGCCACCTGGAGGATCCCTGGAACGAGCCGCTCGATGACGCCTGGGTTATGACCAAGAATCCCGAGGACACGCCCGACACCCCGACCTACACCGAGATTGAGTTTGAGGCCGGCAAGCCCGTCGCCGTCGACGGCAAGAAGATGAAGCTCTCCGAGATCGTCATCGCCCTCAACAAGATTTCGGGCGATAACGGCTTTGGTCGTCTCGACCTGGTCGAGGATCGTCTGGTGGGCCTCAAGAGCCGCGAGTGCTATGAGGTTCCCGGCGCCCTGACGCTTATCACCGCCCACAAGGCGCTCGAGGATATTTGCGTCGAGGGCGATCTGCTCAAGACCAAGATTAAGCTCGAGCAGGATTGGGCCACCGCCGTGTACAACGGCCAGTGGTACAGCCCGCTCAAAAACGCACTCGACGCCTTTATGGCCGATACCCAGAAGTTCGTGACCGGTACCGTTCGTCTGAAGTTCTTTAAGGGCAACTGCCATGTTGTCGGCCGCAAGAGCCCCTTCAGCCTCTATGACTACGGTCTGGCCACCTACGACCGCGACACCACGTTTGACGAGAAGGCCAGCGCCGGCTTTATCGAGATCGACACGCTGTCGCTCAAGACGTGGGCCAAGGTCCAGGGTCCCAGCTCTGCTGCCGCTCAGGCTTAAGTCTTTCTCCCTTGGTATCCGCGCGGCCCATCCGCGTGATACATAACGGGCGCATGGGGTCCCTACCTTTCGTTATGCTTGCTGACACTTCTTAACATCGGTGGCCCCTACATTCCGCCCGCATATATGATGCCGCGTCTGCGGCTGAGTCCGAGCCCCGCCGGGGTTGTCCGGCGGGGCTCCTTCTATCAATTTGGCGGCTCTGCGCCTATATATATCTGAGGGGTATCCATTATGTTCAATGCTATCGCGCATGCTTTACTTGCCCTCGCGCCCGAGTTCGATGCTGCAAAGGTCGAGGATGTCCCTATGAGCCTGAAGGCATGGATTGACGGCTCGGCAAGCAACGGCTGGCGGGAGTCGATGGGCGCCAAGTGCCTGGTGCGTCACTTCTTTGCAAATTAGCCACATGGTCTCGCGCTCGGTGGGGAATGTGCAAAACTAGCGGTTGATAAATCGCTTTAGCGACATGGCGCTTTGCTTTGGGCGCTTGTTTTGGTATTTAGAGAAAGGGGACGGTTCCATGGCTCTTTGGGGCGGTCGTTTTGAGGCAGGCGTGGCCGAGGTCACGCAGGAGTTTGGCGCGTCGCTGCCGGTCGACAAACATCTCTATAAGCAGGATATCGCTGGCTCTAAGGCACATGCCAAGATGCTGGCGGCCCAGGGCATTATCAGTGCAAAGGACGAGCAGGCGATTGCCGAGGGTCTGACCGCAATCGAACAGGATATCGATGCCGGCAACTTCACCTTCGATATCAACGACGAGGACATTCATATGTCCATCGAGAGCGAGCTGACCCGTCGCATCGGCGAGGCGGGCAAGCGCCTGCATACCGGGCGTTCGCGCAACGACCAGGTGGCGACCGATACGCGCCTGGGCGTCAAGGCGCTGGCCAAGGAGCTCATGGAGGCCAATCTTGAGCTGCGCCACGTGCTGGTGGATGCGGCCAAACAGTACAACAAGGTGATTCTGCCGGGTTACACGCACATGCAGCATGCTCAGCCCGTGCTGCTGTCGCATCATCTGCTGGCGTATTCTTGGATGTTCGCGCGCGACTTTACACGCCTGAAGGCCGCCTTTGATGCTGCCGACAACTGCCCGCTGGGCGCTGCCGCGCTTGCCGGTACGAGCTATCCGCTCGATCGTCAGATGACGGCCGCCGAACTTGGCTTTGCGGGCGTGATTCCCAACTCGCTCGATGCGGTTTCCGACCGTGATTTCCTCCTCGATCTGCATTACGCCGGCTCCGTCATGGCGATGCACCTGTCGCGTCTTTCCGAGGAGATCGTGCTGTGGTCGAGCTCCGAGTTTGGCTTTATCACGCTTTCCGACTCGTATTCCACTGGCTCGTCCATCATGCCGCAGAAGAAGAACCCCGATTTTGCCGAGCTTATCCGCGGCAAGAGCGGCCGAGTCTATGGCAACCTGGTGCAGCTGCTCGTGACCATGAAGGGCCTGCCGCTCGCTTATAACAAGGACTTGCAGGAGGACAAGGAGGGCGCGCTCGATACCGCCCATACGCTCATGCAGTGCCTGTCCGTTATGGCCGGTATGATTTCGACCTGGACCGTCAACGAGGATGCCATGGCGCGCGAGTGCGGCGTGGGGCACCTTGCCGCCACCGATGTTGCCGATTACCTGGCCAAGCGTGGCCTGCCGTTCCGCGAGGCCCACGCCGTGGTGGGCCATTTGGTCCTGATGTGCGAGAAGCGCGGCTGCAATCTTGAGGACCTGCCGTTTGAGGTGTTCCAAGAGGCAAGCCCGCTCTTTGAGCACGACATTACCGAGGCGCTCGACATTCCGTCGATTGTCGCTGCACGCACGACCGAGGGCGGTACCGCCCCTGCCGCCGTTGCCGTGCAGCTGCAGCGTGCCCAGGCACAACTCGTTGCCGACGAAGGTGTGCTTGGATCGCTGACCAAGGTCGTCGAGATGGGCCACGGGGCAAAGTAAGGGCTTAGTTGAAGCGGCTTTGGCTATTTATTGATAAATCGTTTTTGCTTTTACGGGCGTCTGTTGCTGCGGGCGCCCGTATTTTGTTGCAATGGGGAAGGGGCTTGTCGAGAACTTCTGTAGGACCTTTGGGCAGGTTGTGAAGGGGGTACGTTCACGGGCGGCAACCGACCGTCCGCTCGGTTCGGCGCGGTTGATGCGCGGTCGGATGGTACTCTAATCAGGCTTCGAAACAGAAGTGACACATATGGAACGTTTTAATAAATTGTAATGTTTCAAAAAACAGCTTTTTGTTTAACTGCAGCTAAAACTCTGTTACGATGCAGTCCAGGCGGGTGCCGGAATGGGACTTGGGCACGCGCGAACCTACTTGAAAGGCTACCTTATGGCTATCGAGAAGACCTTCATCATGATTAAGCCCGACGCTGTGCGCGATCGCAAGATCGGCGAGATCGTCGCTCGCATTGAGCGTAGCGGCCTTGTCATCGAGCGCATGGAGATGACCACGCTCGAGCGCGCTACCGTCGAGGAGCACTACGCCCATCTGGCCGACAAGCCCTTCTTTGGCGATCTCTGCGACTTTATGACGAGCGGTCCGGTCGTCAAGATGGTCGTTTCCGGTCTCTCCGCTGTCTCCAAGATGCGCACCCTTATGGGCGCTACCAACCCGCTTGACGCTGCCCCCGGCACCATTCGCGGCGACTTCGCTGTCGATGTCAACGCCAACGTGATCCACGGCTCCGACTGCCTGGAGAACGCCGAGATCGAGATCAAGCGCTTCTTTGGCTAAACCAGCTTTGACTCCTCAAAGCTGTTAGCGTGTGGCTTTGGCGCCGCGGAATTCCATCCGCGGCGCCCTTTTTATTCCAGTAGATTTCTAGGTATATCCCAAAAATCTACGAAACAGCCCCCGTCCGGATGTGTGTTCCGGACGGGGGCTGTCGTTAACGTATGGTGTTGTAAGTCTTTAGGCCTCGTCGACGACCTTGAGTCCGCGGGTCTGGTCGATCTCGTTGATGAGATTGACGCGACGCTCGTGGCGGCCGCCCTCAAACTCGGCGTCGAGCCACTCGTCGACAATCATCTTGGCGAGCTCGGAACCCACGACGCGGGCACCAAAGGCGAGCACGTTGGTGTTGTTGTGCATGCGGGAGAGCTTGGCGCTGAAGGGCTCGGAGCACACGACGGCGCGTACGCCCTCGACCTTGTTGGCAGCCAGGCTAATTCCGACGCCGGTGCCACAGATGAGGATGCCCAGGTCGACGTCGCCGTTGGCAACGGCCTTACCCACCTTGTAGCCGGCGATGGGGTAGTCAAAGCTCTCGGAGGTGTCGGTGCCAAAGTTCACGACCTCGCAGCCGCGCTCCTTCAGGTGCTCGGAGATGATGTTCTTGAGCTCGACGGCGGCGTGGTCGTTACCGATACCGATCTTCATGGATGCTTCCTCTCTGGTCTGTGCGGCGAGATTGCTAAAGGTTTTACCGCGTTCGACTGCATGATAGCGCGACTTTTGTGTAAACGCTCGGGCGTTTGTTGCTCAAACGCTTTAGCATGCAATAAGACCGGCTTATCATAAATAATGCCATTTTGTGCTCGAGCGCCGTCCGCCGGAACCATGGTTGTGGTTTTTGATGCATTGTTATCAAATAAAATAGCGAACTATTTTGAGAGCCCAGCCCGTTATACAAGTAGGAGATACCTATGCCTGCCGATTCCCTTCGTGATACCGCGTTTTGCGATGTTTTGAACCGCGAGCTTGTCTGTGCGCTCGGCTGCACCGAGCCCATTGCCGTTGCCTATGCAGCGGCGCTGGCGAGCCAGACGCTCGGTTGCGAACCCGATCATATGGATGTTGCCTGCTCGGGCAACATCATCAAGAACGTAAAGAGCGTTACCGTGCCTAACTCGGGCGGTATGCATGGTATTGAAGCCGCGGCCGTGCTGGGTGCCGTGGGCGGCGACGCCAAGAGCGCGCTCGAGGTGCTCGAGAGTGTTGACGATAAAGACCGTGCTCGCGTGGCCGAGCTCCTCGCCGATGCCGGCTACTGCGATGTGTCGCTTGTCGAGGGTGTGCCCAACCTCTACATCAAGGTGATTGCCACGGCCGGGGGACATACCGCGGTCGTCGAGATTACCGACCACCACACCAATGTTACGTGCCATACACTCGACGGTATTCCGGTATGCGGCAAGTCGGTGGGGGAGTGTGCCGCCTGCGCCGAGCGCGTGGTGGCCGAGCGCGCGGCAGATAGCGCCGACACGCCCATGTCGATCGAGACCATCATCGACTTTATTGAGGACGGCGATGTTGAGGGTGCTCGCGCTGCCGTTGAGCGTCAGATCGAGCTGAACGGCGCCATTAGCGCAGAGGGCTTGGCGCACGCTTGGGGTGCCGAGGTGGGCCGTACGCTGCTGGGCGCTCGTGCCGATGACGTCGCCTGCCGTGCCCGTGCCCGTGCAGCCGCCGGGTCCGACGCCCGCATGAACGGCTGCGCACTGCCGGTCGCCATTGTGTGCGGCTCGGGCAATCAGGGCATTACCTGTGCATTGCCCGTTATGGAATATGCCGAGTACCTGCGCTGCGACCACGAGCGCTTGGTGCGCGCCGTGATGCTGTCCGATCTTATTGCCGTGCATATCAAAAGCTATATTGGTGCACTTTCGGCATTTTGCGGTGCTATTTGCGCCGCGTGCGGTGCCGGTGCTGCGATTACCTGGCTGTGCGGTGGCACGCGTGATCAGATCGGCGCGACGGTCTCGAATACGCTCGGCAACGTGGGCGGCATCGTGTGCGATGGCGCCAAGGCGAGCTGTGCCGCCAAGATTTCCGCAGCCGTTGATGCGGCGATTCTGGGCCACGATATGGCCATGCAGGGCCGCGGTTTCCGCGCCGGCGAGGGCCTGATCCAAGATACCGTTGAGCAGACAATCGCCAGCATGGGCTATGTGGGTCGCGTGGGTATGAAGGACACCGACGTCGAAATCCTCAACATCATGATCGGCAAAACCCAAGTTTGTTAGGACAATTCGTTGGCTACTTGGTGCTCGTAGAAGGCATCGATTACGGCGTTAAAGTCGCGGGCGAAGTCTTCCATGGTTCCGCGCCAGGTGGCTCGACTGGGTTTTCCCTGGCCAACATAGGCAGTTTGAATACCGCAGGCGGGGCTGGGGAAGTCGCGCTTGGGGTCGTTGCCCACCATAAGGACCTCGTGCGGTTCGAGCCCCATGGCCTGCAGCTGCTCCAGGTAATAGGTGGCATCGGGCTTGCAACGGGTGGCGTTTCCCATGTGCGTCACGAGCTCAAAGGGGGCGTCGGCCAGGTCACCCCAACCCATGCGGCATTCGATGGCCCCCTGGGGAAAGCTGGGGTTGGTAAAGAGTGCGCAACGCAGTCCTGCGTCCCGTACAGCCTGGAGCGCGGCGTGTGCACCCGGCATGGCGTGGGCATTGATGGCATCGTCATTCTTGTACGGGAGAACTTCGCGTTCATAGTAGGTAAAAGCCTCATAGATGAGTGGGTCCGAGAGGCAGATGCCGCACCTGCGCTCGACCTCGGCGCGGTAAAACTCAAGATTGGTGCGATTGTCCGTGCCGCTTCGGCGATTGGCGTTGAGGTCGACCAGGATGGTGCCGAGGCGTGCCATCGTGCCACCGCGGCTGCATCGTCCGATATCCGCGAGCATTGACGAGACATCCTTAAAATAGCGAAGGATAAACGCGTTGAGATTGATGCTGAGAAGCGTCTCGTCCATATCGAAAACGACTGCTTTGAGCACGCGGGCACCTTTCTCGAAAAATCGTTCAGAACGTTGGCTCCGGATACTTTACCCCAAAGCCGTATACTCAACTGCTTATCGTCAACTTATGGAGACGGTCGTTCACAAGATTGCGAAAAAGTCTCCATACGAGTAAAAAATCGCAGTTCACGCTTGAAATCGAAGTGATTTCCACGTAACCTATACGAACGTGATTGCATAAGCGTCACATTAGTATCTGTCGGCTCCCGAGTGTTCCTAAACGTTGTGTGCTTGTCGCACCCTTCTGTAGGTCCTAGCAATCGGGGCCCCGTAGTTCGAAAGGGGTCCACCTTTGAGTGAGATTCAGAACTCGTCCATTTTCTCTCTTGACGATGTCAACGAGGAGGAGATGAACAACCTCATCGACGGTACGATTACCGACTTTGATGAGGGCGATCTCGTTAACGGTACTGTCGTTAAGATCGAGCATGACGAGGTGCTCGTTGACATCGGATTCAAGTCCGAGGGCGTTATCCCGGTCCGCGAGCTGTCCATCCGCAAGGACGCTAACCCTGCAGACATCGTTGCACTCGGTGATTCCATCGAGGCCCTGGTTCTCCAGAAGGAGGACAAGGACGGTCGTCTGGTCCTTTCCAAGAAGCGTGCCGAGTACGAGCGTGCTTGGAACCGCATCGAGGAGAAGTTCAACTCCGGCGAGAACGTCGAGGGCGAGGTTATCGAGGTTGTCAAGGGCGGCCTAATCCTCGACATCGGCCTGCGTGGCTTCCTGCCCGCTTCCCTCGTCGACCTCCGTCGCGTCAAGGACCTCACCTCCTACATGGGCACCCGCATCGAGGCCCGCGTCATCGAGATGGACCGCAACCGCAACAACGTCGTTCTCTCCCGTCGCGTCGTGCTTGAGGAGTCCCGTAAGGCCGAGCGTTCCGAGATCCTGTCCAAGCTCAAGTCTGGCATGCGTCTCCAGGGCACCGTTTCCTCCATCGTCGACTTCGGCGCCTTCGTCGACCTCGGCGGTATCGACGGCCTCATCCACATCTCCGAGCTCTCCTGGAACCACGTCAACCATCCTTCCGAGGTTGTCAAGGTCGGCCAGGAGGTCGAGGTCGAGGTTCTCGACGTCGATCTCAACCGCGAGCGCATCTCCCTGGGTCTCAAGCAGACCACCGAGGATCCGTGGCGCGCACTGGTCAAGAAGTACCCCGTCGGCGCGATCGTCGAGGGCACTGTGACCAAGCTTGTCCCGTTTGGCGCTTTCGTCGATCTGGGCGAGGGCATCGAGGGCCTGGTGCACATCTCCGAGATGGCCAACAAGCACGTCGACCAGCCTTCTCAGGTCACCCACGTGGGCGACAAGGTTCAGGTCAAGGTCATGGAGATCGACCTCGACCGTCGTCGTATCTCCCTGTCTATGAAGTCCGCTGCTGAGACTCTGGGCGTCGAGATCGAGGTTACCCCGCTGCCTTCCGAGAAGAAGGACGAGGAGACCGACGCCGAGTAAATCGGTTTGACGATCACTTGCTTTAAGGGATCCGTCCGCAATGGACGGGTCCCTTTTTGCGTTTGCCGGTGAGGTGCGCAATGCTACTCGTGCGCAACGCTGTCCGGGCTGTTCACAGGCTATTGGGTTGTCGGTGCATGAAAATGCCGACATCCCGCCTCGGGGAGGAGGCGGGAACGCACCGAGTAGACGGAGGGGTGCGGAGCGCGGTCGCGTCTCGACTGGCGACGTTGCCCATCGACAACCCTATTGTACTGCATGGCATGGTTCTTGGTATATCGTGTCGAAGGCTTGTGTTGTGCCTTTGCCTGCGGCAACGGTGTGTTACACTCTTGCACTGCTGAGTGGGCCAGACGGTCGCGCGATGTGCTGCTTGCGGCACGCGTGAGGAAAGTCCGGGCTCCAGAGGGCGGGATGCCGGCTAACGGCCGGGCGGAGTGATCCGACGGAAAGCGCCGCAGAAAAGAAGACTCCCACCTGCGCCGCAAGGCGTAAAGGGAAAAGCTGAAACGGTGGTGTAAGAGACCACCAGCGTCGTGGCAACACGGCGGCTTGGCAAGCCCCATCCGGAGCAAGCGCGAATAGGAACGCTATGGGCCGGCCCGGTCCGCGTTCGGGTAGCGTGCGTGGAGCTGCACGGTAACGTGCAGACAAGATAAATGACCGTTCACGACAGAACCCGGCTTATAGGCCCACTCGGCAACTATGTTGACGCTGCGACGGCGTCAGCTGGCCGATTTGGCGCTCATTCGTCGGTCGCCGCCATAAGGCGTGCTCCCTCCTCTTTCGGGCCAAATCGACTCAGCTGACGCCGTCTCGCTGTTTTTGCCTGGTCATCGGCAGCCTCGTTTCTGTTGTAATCTCGTCTTTCAAGGCACCTTGCTCGCGCTGACGGGTTCTCGCTGTTGGTGACGGCATCATTGGCGTTTTCGCTCTTGTTGGCGAGGACAACGGTGCTGTCTTTGCCGTATTATTGAGGCTGTTTGTTGCCGCGCTTAGTTTTGTTGAGGGGCTTTGTTGGACAGCTATTTTACTCTGCGATCGAATATTGAGGCTTCTGGCGAGTTTGTGGATCGCAAGAGCCGGTTTATTGCCCAGCTGGTCCATATTGAATCCGAGGATGAGGCGAATGCCTTCATCGAGATGGTTCGCAAGCGTCATTACGACGCTCGACACAATGTTCCCGCGTGGATTTTGGTCGATGGACGCGAGCGTCAGAGTGATGACGGTGAGCCGAGCCGCACGAGCGGCATGCCGACGCTCGAGGTGTTGCGCGGCGCTGGGCTCAAAAATGTTTGCTGCGTGGTGACGCGCTATTTTGGCGGCACGCTGTTGGGGCCCGGTGGCTTGGTGCGCGCCTATACCGCGGCGACGCAGGCGGCGGTGGCAGCTGCTCAGGAGGCAGGGCAGGTCGTTGAGATGACGAGCGTCGTGCCTGTTGACGTGCACGTGGCCTATCCGCAGTATGAGCAGGTGCTTCGTTTGGCGCAGGATTCGGGTGCCAAGGTTTCGGATACCGATTACGCGGATGCCGTGACGATTCATTTGGTGTTTAAGGCGGGGGAGCAGGAGCCTTTTTGCGCTAAGATGCGCGAGCTTATGGCGGGGCGCGAGGAGATTGAGGTCGGCGCTCCCAAATTTGCCGAGTTCTAACGGCGACGGCCGGCGTGCTTTTGGATGAATCCCAAGCACGCCAGCCGTCGTTTTCTGTTGCCGCCGTTTACTCGGCGAGCTGCTTTAGCACATCGCAGGCGATCTCGATGGCGTCGTCGATGCAGCCGGGGCAGCTGCGGAGCGGACCATTGTCCGATCCGATGCCCTTGAGCGTGCCGCAGACGGTCGTCGTGTTTTTCGTTTTAAAACGCTTGGCGATTTCGCGCGACAGCTTGTAAGTCTGGCCCTTGGTCTTGGGGTTATCCATGCCGTCGCTCATTACAAAGCCCATGATGGCCACGGCGCCCGAGATAGCGCCGCAGGTCTCGGTCATGCCGCCCATGCCGGCGCCAAAGCCCTCGGTGAGGATAAAGGCGGTCTGGGGGTCGAGCCCGACGGCGGGTGCGAGCGTGCAGGCGACGGCCTGTGCGCAGTTAAAGCCACGGGCGTGGTATTCGGCAGCCTGAGCCTGACAGGCGGTGATGTCGAGCTGGGCAGTATCGATTTGCTTCATCGTTGTCTCCTCGGTAACGGTGTACTCGCCTATGGTACCCTTGCCGATGCATTTGTTCATCGAAAGCCTCATGTATGCCTCATTTTTATCTATCGAATAAATGCCAAGATCTGCGATAAATGCCCCCGGTTGATTTGTCTCATAACCTACCTTGGGGATGGGTTGAGAGGGGTGCGGGGTAGCGGTATCGTGAACCGGATAAAAATGTAACCCAGGCAAGGGAGCTAGATATGAGCGAGCAGACCATCGGTACTACATGTGTTCAGGGCGGCTATCATCCGGGAGATGCGGAGCCGCGCCAGGTGCCCATCTACCAGTCCACCACGTGGAAGTACGACACGTCGGAGCACATGGGCAAGCTGTTTGACCTGGAGGAGTCTGGCTATTTCTACAGCCGTCTGCAGAACCCTACGTGTGATTTGGTTGCCGCCAAGATCTGCGAGATGGAGGGCGGCACCGCTGCGATGCTCACGAGCTCGGGCATGGCTGCGAACTTCCTCGCGATCTTTAACGTGGCCGGCGCCGGCGATCATGTGGTCGCAAGCTCGGCCATCTACGGCGGTACCTACAACCTGCTTGCCCATACCATGGGTCGTATGGGCGTTACCTGCACGTTCGTTGCCCCCGATTGCACCGATGAGGAGCTCGAGGCAGCCTTTGAGCCCAATACCAAGCTCGTCTTTGGCGAGACGATTGCCAACCCCGCCCTTGCCGTGCTCGATATTGAGCGCTTTGCCAAGGCCGCGCATGACCACGGCGTGCCGCTGATGGTCGACAACACCTTCCCGACGCCCGTGATGTGCCGTCCCTTTGAGTGGGGTGCCGATATCGTTACGCACTCCACCACCAAGTACATGGATGGCCATGCGGCCTACCTGGGCGGCGTGATCGTCGACCACGGCCAGTTTGACTGGATGGCACATGCGGACAAGTTCCCGGGTCTCACCACGCCCGATGAGAGCTACCACGGCGTGACCTATGCCGAGAAGTTCGGTCGCGAGGGCGCCTTCATTACCAAGGCAACCGCTCAGCTCATGCGCGACCTCGGCCCCATGCAGAACCCGCAGGCGGCGTTTTTCCTGAACAGCTCGCTCGAGAGCCTACATGTGCGCATGCCGCGTCATTGCGAGAACGGCCTGGCTGTTGCCAAGTTCCTGCAGAGCCATCCCAAGGTGCGCTTCGTGAGCTATCCGGGTCTGGAGGGCGACAAGTACTATGACCTAGCTCAAAAGTACATGCCCAACGGTACCTGCGGCGTTGTGAGCTTTGGCTTTAACGGTGGTCGCGCGGCGGCCGAGACCTTTATGAAGAGCCTCAAGCTCGCTCAGATCGCCACGCATGTGGCCGACGCCCGCACTTGCTGCCTGCATCCCGCTAACGCCACGCACCGCCAGATGAACGATGAGGAGCTTATCGCCTGTGGTATCTCCGCCGACATGGTGCGCCTGTCGTGCGGCCTCGAGGACACGGCCGATATGATTGCCGACCTTGAGCAGGCGCTCGAGCAGTGCTAGGCTAGCGTTCGTGCAAGGCGCCGATGCCGGCAGAAAGCTTCGGTGACCTTTCGTCCCGATACCGTAGGCGGGGCCCCAATCGTGACTGTTTGCAGGCGATTGGGGCCCCGTTTTTGTGTTGCGCCACTCGAAAGGATGGATATGGAGAAAACCGCAGAGCAACTGCGCCGCGAACACATCGCTGTTGAGGGAGACACCCATGGCAAGAACAAATGGGCGATTCTGTTTACGGTGCTCATCATGACGTTTATGGTGTGTCTGGATTCGACCGTCGTGACCGTGGCGCTGCCCGTGATGCAAAAGGAGCTGGGCGTGGTCCTCGATCGCATTCAGCTGGTAAGCTCGGTTTATCTGCTTGCGACTTTGCGGTGCGATGCGGCTTGTGGGGCGGGCGGGGGTCGGTCCGTGGTAGACTATCGAACAACGTTTATTAATCGCGCGGTATCGTTGCCGCGAGAAGGGGTTGCGCCATGCAGGAGCTTGAGGACCGTATTCGCCATGACGGCATCGTAAAGGCCGGTAATGTCCTTAAGGTTGATGCTTTCCTCAACCACCAGTGCGACGTTGAGCTGTTTGACCACATGGGCGCCGAGTGGGCCCGTCTGTTCGAGGATGTCGAGATTAACAAGATCCTTACGATCGAGGCTTCGGGCATTGGCATGGCTTGCATTGCAGCCCAGCATTTTGGCGGCGTGCCGGTGGTCTTTGCCAAGAAGGCGCAGTCCATCAACCTCGACGGCGAGCAGTATGCCACGACCATCTATTCCTTTACCAAGCAGAGGGAGTACCCGGTCATCGTTGGCAAGCGCTTCCTGTCCGAGGGCGACAAGGTCCTGATTATCGACGACTTCCTGGCCAACGGATGCGCGCTCGAGGGTCTTATCAAGATCTGCGAGGCCGCAGGCGCCGAGGTGTCCGGCATTGGTATTGCGGTGGAGAAGGGCTTCCAGGGCGGTGGCGATAAGCTCCGCGAGCGCGGCTTCCGTGTTGAGAGCCTGGCCCGTATCGCCGATATGGACTGTGAGAACGGCGAGATCACCTTCGCCTAAGCGCGCAACACAAGCGATTGGTATGCGATGTGACAAAGGGACTGTCCCTTTGTCACATTTTTTGTATGAGGGGAGGTGTTGATATGGATGAGAACAAGATGGGATGGCGTGAGTATGCGCGCTATGCCGAGATGTCGGTCGAGGAGCTGGCGCGCGATTGCGAGATGCAAGTGTTTCGCGCGACGGGTCCGGGTGGGCAAGGCGTGAACACGACGGACTCGGCGGTGCGCATGAAACATATCCCTACGGGGATTACCGTGACGGCGCGCGAGAGTCGCAGTCAGTTCCAAAATCGTAGCTGCTGTTTGCGTAAGCTACGCGCTGAGCTTGAGCGTCGCGGGCATCCACCGCGTCGACGCGTAAAGACCAAGGTGCCTCAGCGCTCTCGCCAGCGCAGACTTAATGATAAGCACTTCAACGCCATTAAAAAGGCCAACCGCCGCAAGCCGGGCGGGGAGGAGTGATCTTCTGAATAAGTTGCGGTGAAATAGGGGCTGTTTTGCGGCTTTACCTGCATAAACAGTCCCTATTTCACCGCAACATAGGGGTGGTTAGCGGGTTGGACGCCAGACTTGGAGGGCGCCGGGTAGGATGTCGACTTCGATGCGCGAGGCGATAACAGGCTCGCCGTCGGCCTGGATGGGGTAGTCGGGCTCCTCAAAGGTGAGCTCGGCATGGCGGCAGCGACGCATGCAAACCGGCGGCAACTTGGTATGGTGGCCGTCCTTGGCCGAAAGGAACATGGGAAGCGCGACCGCGCGCGGAACGGGGCCGCAGGCGTAGCAAACGTCGAGCATGCCGTCGCACGGGTCGGCGTCGGGACAGATGCGATAGCCCGAGCCATAGGTGGGGCCCAGCTGAATCGCCATGATGATCGCCCTCACGCGCTCGGCGGGCGCGCCGTCAAAGCTGACTGTCATGGGGTAGTTGCGATAGCGCAGGCCAAACTGTTCAAGTCCCGAGAGGGTGTAGAGCGGAGCGCCGGTGAGGCCCGTCTTTTTGCGCAGCTCGGTGGTGCCCAGGCCGATGGCGGCGTCAATACCGACGGAGAGCGTCTGGTCGTAGTACTCAACGCAAGCCTCGCCGCTACCGCTTGCAGGGTTCCATGAGCGAATGCGACCGATGTCCTGACGCTGCAGCTCGCAGGTGAGCAGCGCGCCAAAATCCTTGCCGGAGAAATCTTCTATACCGAGCGTTTGGGCAAAATCGTTGCCGGAACCCACGGGTAGGATGGCAAGAGCGGGGCGGGGGTCCTCCTTTTGTGCCATAAGCCCGTTGAGGACCTCGTGGATCACGCCGTCGCCGCCAAGGGCGATAACGGTGCGATAGCCCTGAGCCTGTGCGGCCAGCTCCTTGGCGTGCCCCATACGCTCGGTCAATACCAGGTCAAACTGGGATGCGCGTGCAGTCATGTCCAAAAAGCGTTGCAGGCGCTCGGCAACTTCGCGCGCCGCACCCGATTGGGCGGCTGGGTTGGCGATGATGAGCGTTCGACCAAAATCAGTTGCGTGCATGGGCGACTCCCGGCATATGGCGTGACGGTGCGGTCGCGCTCGGGTCGAATTGCCCCCCGATTGTGGCTGCACGGCGAATACTTACGTCTACTCTATCAGGTCGTTGTGGCGCTCGATAGCATCCGCTACCGTACCGCCCTCATCCACTATAAGCGAACGGCGCTTGGGTGAGATGATGCGCTGGGCAGGGTACACGCCGCGGTGTCCGCCGGCGAGATAGCTGATAAAGGCCACGATGACAAAGAACCCGGCGGCCGTGCCGTGGAACAGGTCGATGGCCATCATGCAGGTGGTGATGGGCACGTTAAGGCCGGCACAGAACACGCCGAGCATGCCGAGAGCCGCCAGAAAACTGGGGTCGAGCCCGGTAAGGCAACCGATCCAGCCACCGAGTGCCGCACCGATGCCAAACAGGGGCGTGACCTCGCCGCCTTGGAAACCGGCACCCAGGGTGAGTGCCGTTACGACGAGCTTGATGACGGCGTCGGCGAGGGTGGTGTTGCCGGCAAACCCGGCGCCCGAAAGCCACGTGGAAAGGCCGGCGTAGTCCCAGGCGTCGAGGAGGGCATAGACAGCCAAAACCACGAGTGCGCCTATAAGGGCGCGAACGAGGTAATTGGTGATAAAGCGACCGTACAGGCTCTTGACGGTTCGAACCGACCAGGCAAAGAGGCGTGCCGTCAGACCGAAGATAATGGCGCTGACAACAACGATAACGACCGTTTTGGGCATCATGGCGGGAACGCTGGCGATGGCATTCGCTTCGTACTCGGTACCCAGGGCGAGTGATGTAAAGTAGCCGGTAAACGAGGCGACCAGGCAGTAGATGCCTGCGGTGTAGTCGATCTTGCCGATAAAGCACATCTCCATGCCAAAGAAAGCTCCGGCAAGGGGCGAACCGAATACGGCGCCAAAGGCCGACGAGATGCCTGCGAGCATGAGGTCGTGGTGGTCATGCTTTTTGAGGTGGGCGAGGCTTGAGATGTTGCTGGCGATGGTGCCGCCAATCTGTACCGCGGCTCCCTCGCGACCGGCCGATCCGCCCGTTAGGTGCGTGAGCGTGGAGCAGACGAAGGTGAGGACGGCCATGCGCTTATGGATGAGGCGTGTGCCCAGAGCGGAGTCGATGACCAGGTTGTTACCGCGTTTGGCGGCAAGACCGTGGTTTTTGTACGCCCATGCGGTGGCAACGCCCACAACGGGAAGCAGCGCGTAAATCCACGTATGGTGCTCGCGATAGTCGGTCGCGATTTTCAACGAGGCCAAAAACGCCCAAGCGGCAACGCCCATGGCGAGCGAGACGATGACGACGAGTACGAGCAACTTAGCGCTCGCGAGTAGGTTGTGGGCATTGCGGCGCGTGTCGGCAGCCAAGAGATGCTCGGAGCGGGTGAGCTGTTGCCTGCCTGCCATGATGACGTCGTTCAGGGAGAAAAAGCCGTCGTCGAGCGGCTGGGAATGATCCTGCGCCTCGTTTGCGCTTTCGGGTTTGTCGGTAAAAGCCATACGTTCCTCTTTTAGGTTGCAACACGAGCATTATAGAACGTGCCAAACGTGACAAACCGGCAGGTTGGTTTCGGTTCTGTTTCGCGGCTTGCGGCCGACAGGTGTATTCGAGAACGTGGGTCGTTTCGTCGTCGTGCGGCAGGGGATTATACTGAGACAAGCATAAAGAATTGGCGCCCCCGTTGTGCGCTGTGGCATTAAGAGGTGCATATGGCAGAGAAACTCATTCCGCTGGAGGACGCGCAGTCGATTGTTCTGTCGCACGTTGCTCCGACCGATCTCGTCGAGATTCCCGTGTGGCAGGCCGCCGGCCTTCCCTTGGCCGAGGACGCGGTGGCCGATATCGACATTTCGCCGTTTGCCAACAGCGCTATGGACGGATATGCCGTGCGCGCCGTCGACCTCGCCAAAGCGTCCACCGATGCGCCCGTGACGCTTTCTGTCGTGGGGCACGAGGCGGCGGGCCATGTCTTTGAGGGCGCAATCGGCGCGGGCGACACGGTTCGTATCATGACGGGCGCGCCGGTACCCGAAGGTGCCGATGCCGTGGTAAAGTACGAGATCGTCGATGTGCTCGACGGTGACGGCAACGAGGGCTCGCGTGTGAGATTCTCGGCGCCTGCCAAGGTGGGGGAGAACGTTCGATCGGCTGCTGAGGAAGCGCATACTGGCGACGTCGTGATGTACGCTGGAGAGGTTGTGGCTCCGGCGGGCGCCGGCTTGCTGGCGAGCGCCGGGTATGCGAGCGTGAAGGTGCATGCCGCGCCGCGCGTGGGCATTATCTCGCTGGGGACGGAACTGGTCGCACCGAGTAACGTGCCGGCGCGCGGGCAGATTCGCGACTCCAACTCGTCGGCGTTGATGGCCGAGGCGCTCGATGCAGGAGCCGAGCCCGTGTTCTACGGCATTGCGCCCGATGATGAGCAGGCGATTGCCGAGCTGGTGCATCGCGCCGCGCAGGAGTGCGATTTTGTCATTACGAGTGGTGGCGCCTCTGCGGGTGATTACGACTATGTGACGGCGCTCGTTCGGCGCGAGGGCGAGGTGCTGTTCGACCGCATCTCGATGCGTCCCGGCAAGGCCATCACGTTTGGCCTGCTTGGGGGCAAGCCATATTTGGGACTTTCGGGCAATCCCGCGGCGGCGTATGTGGGCTTTGAGATGCTTGCCCGCCCGGCGATCCGCAAGATGCGCGGCTTTGCCGAGGGCGTGCGTCCCGTGCAGCAGGCGAAGCTCACACACGGCGTGAAGAAGCGACAGCATCGCCGCTTCTTCGATCGTGCCACGGTTTTGCGCGACCCCGAGACCGGTGAGCTGTTGGTGACCGAGGCCAAGACGCAGAATTCGGCGCTGCTCGGCACGATGCAGCGGGCCAACTGCCTGCTGCGTATTGACGAAGGCCCGTGTGACCTCAGGGCGGGCGACGTCGTGGATGTCGTGCGTGTCGACTTACCTGAGGGCGCGGTGCTATAGGAGGAACGCTATGGAGTTGAAGATTTCGATTGTGACGTGCTCGGATACGCGCGATCTTGCCCAGGACGAGGCGGGTACTGCGCTCGAGGAACTCATCGCGGCGCAGGGCTGGACGGTCGCCTCGCATGTGGTCGTGCGCGACGACGTCAGCGAGATCGGTGATGCCATTGTGGAAGCGGCCGATGAGTGCCACGCCAATGTCGTGCTCACCTGCGGCGGCACGGGCCTTTCGATGCGCGACGTGACGCCCGAGGCGACGCGTGCCGTCTGCGACCGCGATGTACCGGGTATTGCAGAGGCAATCCGTGCGTACTCCATGACCAAGACGCGCCGCGCTATGCTTTCGCGCGCCGTGTGCATGCAGCGTGGGCATACGCTTGTCATCAACTTTCCGGGATCAACGAAAGCGGCCCGCGAAAGCTGGGAGGCTGTGAGCGACCAGCTGGAGCACGCAGCTCAAATGACGGCGGGGGGCAGGCACGCCAAATAAGCGCATTACCTGCGGCGGAGTGACCTTACGGGCTGCTCCGCCTTTTTTATGCAGCGACAGTGCGGGCCGTCTCGTGGTTATCGGTAAAGGAAAATTATTAGACGAGAAATATTTATCACAAACACTATTCGTGCAAAAGTATAATCTAGTAACAGAATAAAGCTTGCGGCGGGGTGCCCGGGCGTAGCGTTCGAAAGGGTTGAACATGTTCGATACGGTTTCTCGCCGCGGGTTCGTTTCACTTTCCGCTGTCGCCGCTGCCGGCCTTGGGCTTGCCGGCTGTTCCGGCAACAAGACGTCTGGGCCGACTGGCTCCGATGCCGGCTCCGCCAAGATTTCGTCCAAGAAGGCTGTCGAGCTGCAGGTCTTTGCCGCCAACTCGCTCGAGAAGGCCCTGCCCGAGGTTCAGGTGCTCTATACCGACCAGACCGGCACCACGTTTGCCGACACGCAGTTTAAGGCGTCTGGCGACCTTGTCGAGCAGATGCGCGCCGGTGCCGCCGTCGACGTACTCATCACGGCCTCCAAGGGCACCATGGACGACGCCGAGGCCGCCGAGCTCGTCGACGCCGACACGCGTGAGGACATGTTCGTCAATGACCTCGTGGTCATTCGTGCCGAGGGCTCCGACACCAGGGTCGAGGCCATCGCCGACGTCGCGAACCTGGACGGCAAGATCGCCATCGGTGACGCCAAGATCGTTCCCGCCGGCAAGTACGCCAACCAGGCGCTGGCTTCTGTGGGTCTCTACACCGGCACCGAGGGCGACGACGGCGAGTATGCGCCCGATCTCGCCGACAAGGTGGCTCTGGCCGACAAGGTCGGCACCGCTGCGTCTTACGTCTCTACGGGCGACTGCGTGGCCGGTTTTGTCTACAGCTCCGATATCTTCCGCTACGACGGCATCGAGGAGGCCTTCGTGTGCCCCGAGGACTCGCACAAGACCATCGTGTATCCCGGCGCTGTCGCCGAGAGCTCCGAGCACGCCGACGAGGCCAAGGCGTTCATCGACTTCTGCCTGACCAACAAGAAAGCCCAGAAGATTTGGGCTAAGTACGGCTTTGAGCTTTCCGCGTAGTTCGCAACATCGCTGCATAACGATATGCTTGAGGGCGGGCGTTCTCGCGATCGCCCGCCCTCTTGATTGAACCGGCGTGTCCGCGCGCCGTTGCCCTGTGTTTGAGGAGTCGCCCGTGTCAAGGAAAACGATTCGCCTGCTCGCCGTGCTGGCTGCGGTTCTGTGCGTGCTGACCGCACCGCCCGGGGTTGCTCGGGCCGAGGCGCTCTTCACTACCGCCGATGGCCGCCAGGCGACCGAAGATTCCGCGCTTATCGATGGCGTCGGGTTTGGCCTCAACGCGTTTGAGCGCAATGCCAAGGGCACAGCCCGTTCGTTTGCGGGTCAGCCCGAGGGTTACCGTTTTCCTATCTACAAGAAGACGACCCTCGTGACGGTGACGACGCCTGAGAGCATCGTGGTCTGGCTCGACGCCCATGCCGCCAAAGACGCGGGGCTCGACATCTCAAAGGCAGATGACCAAAAGGCGCTCAAGAAGATGCTCGTGGGGCTCGACAAGTCGCACTCCATGGGTGGTGCGTTGCTGGAGGACTCTAATCTCGAATGGGTCTTTACCTCGGATAACGCGCTGGTGCAAAGCGATTACCGCTATCAGTTTAAGGTGAAGGGCGGCAACGGCGATTACTACACGGTAGTGAATGCCGCCGACGCCGCGAATGCCGAGCTAGATTTGGGTGACGGCGTCCTGTGGAGTGATAACGCCGCCCTCGTGCGGTATGCGGACGTGTCGACGACGGTGCCGCCGTCGCTGGCGGAGCGCGCCGCAGCCTTCTTTGGCGACATCGACTATCGCCCGTTTTGGGTGTCCATTAAAACGAGCGGCCTTGCCCTGCTGATCTCCTTTGCGCTGGGCCTGTTCGCCGCGTGGAAGACTATGGGTACCTCGAGTCGCATCAAGGGCCTGCTCGATTCGGTTTTTACGATTCCTATGGTGCTGCCGCCCACGGTCTGCGGCTTTCTGCTCCTCATGCTGTTTGGCCGCTCGACCGGGGTGGGCCAGTGGCTTATCGCGCACGGCATCTCGATCGTCTTTACGTGGCCGGCGGCGGTGATATCTGCCGTGGTGGTGTCGTTTCCCCTGGTCTACCGTACGGCACTCGGTGTCTTCGAGAGCCTCGACACGCAGATGCTCGACGCCGCGCGAACCTTGGGATGGTCCGAACGTCGTATCTTTGCCAAGCTCATGATGCCGCTCGGCTGGCCCTCCATCGCCGCCGGTACGGTCCTCGCCTTTGCCCGCGCGATGGGCGAGTTTGGCTGCACCCTGTTCTTTGCGGGCAACTACGCCGGTATTACTCAGACCATTCCCATCGCCATTTACTTTGAATGGATGGGCGGCAATACGTCGGTGGCCCTCTTTTGGGTCATCGTCGTAATCGTGTTTAGTTTCCTAGTCATCCTGTTCATCAACATGTACACTGCGCATTCGCAAAAGTACCGCGAGCGCGGCCTTTCCCGTGCGGAGCGCAAGCAGGCCAAAGATCTCGCCGGACAGGGCGATTCGCTCGACCCGGCGGGCGGCGATGCCTTGCGTATCGATCGCGAGGCGCTGGCCGAGCTCATGCGCGATGACGCCGTCTCGAAGGGAGGTCGATAGGCCATGTCGCTCGTTCTGGACATCAAAAAGCGCTATCCCGGGTTTACGCTCGACATGCAGCTTGAGGCCGGCGAGGAGCGCGTGGCGCTGCTGGGTGCCTCGGGCTGCGGCAAGAGCTGCACGCTGCGCTGCATCGCCGGCGTGGAGACGCCCGACGAGGGCAAGATCGTTGTCAACGGCATGACCTTCTTTGACTCGGCGGCCGGCATCAACCTGTCGCCCCAGGAGCGCAAATGCGCCCTGCTGTTCCAAAACTATCAGCTGTTTCCCAACATGACGGTGGCCGATAACGTATGCGCCGGCGTAAAGGATGCGGGCGACGCCGCCGCGCGCAAAAAGCTCGCCGAGCGCTATCTGGGCATTTTCGGTCTGGCCGATTTTGCCAAACGCTATCCCGCGCGACTCTCGGGCGGCCAGCAGCAACGCGTGGCGCTTGCCCGCATGGTGGCGGCGCATCCGGGCATTTTTATGTTCGACGAGCCTATGAGCGCGCTCGATTCCTATCTTAAGAGCGCCCTCGAGCAGAACATGCTCGACCTGTTCGACGTCTGTAACCGCACCGTGCTCTACGTGAGCCACGACATTGACGAAGCGTGCCGCCTCTGCCAGCGCATCTGCGTGATGCATAACGGGCATGTGGAGGAGATCGGCTCTATCGAGGACGTGGTCCGCCGTCCGCAGACGCTGGCGGCGCTGCGCCTGACGGGCTGCAAGAACACAAGCCGGGCGCGCAAGATCGGCGACGAAGAAGTTGAGGCCCTCGACTGGGGCATGACCTTTAACGTGGGTCGCGAGGTTCCCGATAATGTGGTGTACCTGGGCATTCGCGCAAGTTACTTCCATGTGGACAACCGTGCCGAGCGGGGCCGCAACAGCTATGATTTGCACGTGGCCCGAGTGAGCGATTCGCGCTTTGAGCGCCTGGTGCTGCTGGACGTACCGCGCGTCGATGCGCCAACGCGTCTGCAGTGGAAGGTCAACAAGGTGAGCGTACCTGTAGAGGGGCTGCCACAGGCGGGGGAGACCTTGCGCATGCATTTTGATGCGAGCAGGATTCATTTGGTCTGTCGATAGCGCCGGGTAATGCCGTCGGGGATATAAGCCTCGGCGGCTTTGTCTTGCCGTTCGCCGAATGAGGGATGACAAACTCTTATCAATCAAGATAATTATTTATTAAACGACGGCACACGATGCTGTCGTACGAATGTCAACGGTGTTCGCATGGTCGATGACCGTTGATATAGTTGACCTCAACTGGTTAAGGAGGGTGCGCACATGCCGCAGACGACATACATTCGCCGCGTTGCCGCGCGTGCCCTATATATGGCTCGGAGCCGCATATGAGCAGGTATGTTCACGGCTCCGGGAGAGACGACGCACAACTAAATAATCGACCGCAAAGCAGGTTCCCCAAAATTCCGGGTTTGAGCGCGGCCGGGCAATCGCCGTCCGTCGTGCATCGATACCGCTGTTATCCGTTTTTGGTTCGAGAGGGGAACCGTTATGGCTGAAGAATTCGATTTCCATCCGATGTGGGAGAGCCTCGGCATGAATCTTGCCGACCACGACATGCTGCTGGGCGCCGTGGGCCAGATGTACGGCGACATGTTCCTGACGCAGAACAACCGTCCCAAGTCCACGTCCTACCTGGACTTTGTGGCCACCAACATCCATAGCGGCCGCATTAAGGAGATGCTCGACAAGAAGGAGGCCGGCGAGGCCACCAAGATTGTGGGCTCGTTCTGCGTCTACGTGCCCGAGGAGATCGTACTTGCCTGCGACGGTATCCCCGTGGGTCTGTGCTCTGGTGCCGATTGGGCAACCGATAAGGTCGAGGAGCACTTGCCCCGCAACACCTGTCCGCTTATCAAGAGCTTTGCCGGCTTTAAGCTGGGCGAGGTCTGCCCCTACATTGAGTCGAGCGACCTGGTGGTGGGCGAGAACACCTGCGATGGCAAGAAGAAGGCCTACGAGTTTTTTGCCACGCAAAAGAACATGTACGTCATGGATATTCCCAACGTACACAACGAGTCGACGCTCGTGACCTGGAAGGCCGAGGTCAAGAAGCTCGCCGCCAAGATTGAGGAAGAGTGCGGCGTCAAGATTACGCCCGAGCGTCTGAAGGCCGCCATCCACGCCGTCAATGAGAAGCGTCGCGCCCTGCAGCGCCTCGCCGCCACACGCGCTGCCGACCCGGCGCCCATCAGCGGTCTCGACAGCCTGCTAACCGTCCAGGCCGCCTTTATGGACGACACGCCGCGTCTGACCGGAGCCATTAACGATATGGCGGATGAGTGCGAGCAGCGTGTCGAGGCCGGCGAGGGCGTGGCGCCCAAGGGGACCAAGCGCATCCTGTACACCGGTACGCCCATGGCCGTGCCCAACTGGAAGCTGTTCAACCTCATCGAGAAGGCTGGCGGCGTCGTGGTGGGCGAGGAGTCCTGCACGGGCTCGCGCTACTACAAGGACTTGGTCGATGAGTCCGGCGAGACGGTCGACGAGATGCTCGACGCCATTGCCGAGCGCTACTTTAAGATCAACTGTGCCGTCTTTACGCCCAACGACCAGCGTATGAAGGACATTGTCCAGATGGCCAAGGACCTGCATGCCGACGGCATCGTCGACGTGGCCCTGCAGTTCTGCACGCTCTACGAGATGGAGTCGTTTGCCGTGGAGAAGGCCGCCGAGGAGGCCGGCATTCCGTTTATGCACATCACGACCGACTACGCCGGCGAGGATGCAGGCCAACTGCAAACCAGGATTGAGGCTTTCTTGGAAACCATTTAGGGCTATCCGTCTCGGCGGTTTCCCCAGGCACCCGATCTTGCCGTTCAAACCGTCGCTTGCTACCAAAGTATGCGGCGCTCCTCTTTCACGGCAACCTCGGGCACCTGGGAAAGCCGTTTCCTTGGTTGGTAAAAAGTTTAGGAGTTATATGTCGGAAAAAATTGAGCAGCCGTTGCCGTCCACGTTTGAGGAGTTCAACGAGCAGCGCAAGGCGGCGTTTATTCGCGTCAAGGATTATAAGCAGGCGGGTAATCGCCTGGTCGGCTTTTTGTGCAGCTATACGCCGCTCGAGATTATCGATGCCGCGGGGGCTGCAAGCGTGGCTCTGTGCGGTACGTCCGACGAGGTGATTCCCGAGGCCGAGAAGGTGCTGCCGTCAAACCTCTGCCCGCTCATCAAGTCGACGTACGGCTTTGCCTACTCGCAAAAGTGCCCGTTTACGTACTTTAGCGACATGATCATCGGCGAGACCACCTGTGACGGCAAGAAGAAGATGTACGAGCTGCTGGGGGAGCTCAAGCGCACGCACATTCTGCATCTTCCTCAGGGTCGCGACCGCGCCTACGAGCGTGAAGGCTGGTACGAGGAGTGCCGCCTGCTCAAGGAGGAGCTCGAGGGCTTCTACGGCATCACGATTACCGACGATGACCTGCGCGCTGCCGTCCGTCGTCGCAACCGCTTGCGTGCGGCCCAGCTCGAGATGTTTGTGCTGCAGGCTAACCAGCCGGCGGCCATGAGCGGCGTCGACCTGATGAGCACCATGTTTGCCGGCACGTTCAGCTTTGATATCGAGGCCTATACGCAGCAGTTGGAGCAAAAGGTTGCCAAGCTGCGCGAGGCCTACAACGCGGGCGAGCGTCCGGTTGCGGCGGATGCCAAGCGCATTCTGATCACCGGCTGCCCGGTGGGCGGCGTGATCAACAAGATCGGTCGCACCATCGAGTCCAACGGCGGCGTGGTCGTGTGCATGGACGATTGCTCGGGCGAGCGCACGGCGGCCATGATGATCGACCCGGACGCGCCCGACATGCTGCGCGCCATCGCCGACCGCTACCTGGACATCAACTGCTCGGTCATGACGCCCAACGACGGTCGTATGGAAAACACGCTGGCCATGTGCGAGAAGTACCACGTCGATGGTGTAGTGGAGAGCGTGCTGCAGGCTTGTCACACCTTTAACGTGGAGAGTGCACGCATGCAGGAGGCTGTTGAGGGCGCAGGCATTCCGTATATGAAGATCGAGACCGATTACAGCAACGGCGACATGGGCCAGATCGAGACGCGCATCGCCGCCTTCATCGAAACCCTCTAGCTTCCTCAGGCACCGGATCTTGCCCCTCAAACCGTCGCTTGCGTACCCAAAGTACGCTGCGCTCCTCTTTCGGGGCAATCTCCGGCACCTGAGAAACCTAGAGCTAAGGCGCCTGAACGCGCCGCTACCTTTGATGTTTAGATTAGGAGAGAGCCATGATAGGGATCGGGATCGATATCGGGTCTACGGCGGCTAAGGCCGCTGTGGTCGATGGGGAGGGTTTGGTGGCGTGGACGTGCGTGCAGCCAACCGGGTTCTCGTCGGTCGATGCTTCCGAGCGGCTGCGCGAGGCACTGGCAGCGGCTGGCTATGACGTGGCTACCGACGATGTGCGCGTGGTCGCGACCGGATATGGTCGTGTCGCCGTGCCCTATGCGCACAAGGTAGTGACCGAGATTACCTGCCACGGTACCGGTGCCGTGCGTCTGTTTGGCGACCATGGCACGGTGATCGACGTGGGCGGCCAGGACACCAAGGTCATTACGATCAAGGGCGGCCGCGTGGCAAAGTTCGCCATGAACGACAAGTGCGCCGCCGGTACGGGGCGCTTTTTGGAGATCATGGCCGACCGCCTGGGCATTTCCCAGCAGCAGATGGCCGACCTGGCGCGTTCCGGCGAGCCCACCAAGATCAGCAGCATGTGCACGGTGTTTGCCGAGAGCGAGGTCATTAGTCTGATCGGCCGCGGCGAGCCGCGCGAGAACATTGCGCGTGGCGTGATCGAGAGCGTCGTGTCGCGTGTGGCGACCATGGCCTCGCAAGCCGCGGGCGCCCCGTACTATCTGACCGGTGGTCTGTGCGAAAACGCCTATGTCGTCGAGCGTCTTGGCGCATTGGTGGGCTCGCCGGTCACCACCTCGCCCCAGGCCCGCTTTGCCGGTGCCATCGGTGCGGCCATTCGAGCCCAGGCGCTCGCGTAGGGGGCCGGTGCGATAAATTGCCCGCTCTCGGCGCCGCCATGCGTATACTGGGAGGAACTGATTGACCGATGAGAGGAGGAATCGATGGCTGACGATCTCATGAAGCTCACGCAGATGACTGCCGCGAGCGGTTGAGCCGCTAAGTTGGCTCCTGGAGCCCTCGCCCAGGTCCTGGGCGACTTACCCAATGTGCATAACGACAACCTGCTCGTGGGGTTCGATACCTCCGACGATGCGAGCGTCTTCCGCGTTGGCGATAACTTGGGCCTCGTGCAGTCCATCGACTTCTTCCCACCGATGGTCGACGACCCGTTCCTGTTTGGCCAGATCGCCGCGGCAAACTCGCTGTCGGACATATACGCCATGGGCGGACGGCCGAGCCATGCCATGAACCTGCTTTGCATACCCAGTTGCCTGGGCGTTGAGGTTGCCGGCCAGATTCTGGCGGGTGGCGCCGACAAGTGCGTCGAGGCCTGCTGTGCCATCGCGGGCGGCCACACCATCAACGACGACGAGCCCAAGTACGGCCTGTCCGTGAGTGGCTTTGTCGCGCTTGACCGTATGCTCACCAACAGCGGCGCACACGTGGGCGATGTTCTGCTGCTGACCAAGGCGATCGGCTCGGGCATCATCACTACGGCCATTAAGGGCGAGCTCATCGAACAGGATGATGCCAGCCCGATGTTCGACTCGATGCGGACCCTCAACGAGGCTCCGATTCGTCTGGCCGAGGACCTCGAGCTTCATGGCTGCACCGACATCACGGGCTTTGGCCTGATCGGACATGCGTGCGAGATGGCCGAGGGCTCGGGCGTGCAGATTGAGCTTGTGTCGGGGGCGGTGCCGCTCTTTGACCAGGTGCTCGACATGGCACGCCTTGGCATTATCCCTGCCGGCGCCTACCGTAACCAGGACTTTTTTGGCCCGCGCGTGGCGGTCGACGATGGTCTGGAGCCGGGGATGCTGGATGCGCTGTACGATCCGCAGACCTCGGGTGGTTTGCTCATCGCGGCACCTGCTGCCGATGTGGATGAGCTTGCGCGCCGTCTGCATGCCGAGGGGCGCGTTGCCGCCGTCGTCGGTCGCGTGTGCGAGCCGGTGCCAGGCGGTCCTGCCGTCCACGTTGTCCGCTAGCCCGCACGTTTATGTAACTGTTTACCGTTCTCTAGAACGGTTCTTTCGAAAGGAAATGCTATGTCTACCAAGATTGAAGTTAATGCCATGGGCGATGCCTGCCCGCTGCCCGTCGTCAAGACGCTTAAGGCGCTCAAGCAACTCGATGGCGAGGGCGTTGTCGTGACCTCGGTCGATAACGAGACCGCCGTCAAGAACATCTCCAAGATGGCGCAGGAGAAGGGTTGCACGGCCTCGGTCGAGAAGGTTTCTGACGCCGAGTGGCACGTGACCGTGGCGACCGCCGGTGCCGTGGCCGTTGCGGACCCCGAGCAGGATGGCGCTGCCTTCTGTGATGCCAGCGCCGGCAAGGGCAAACTCGTCATTTCCGTCTACACCGACTGCATGGGCAGTGGCGACGACGAGCTGGGCCACAAGCTCATGAAGGCCTTCATCTTTGCCGTGACGCAGCAGGAGGAGCTGCCCGCGACCATGCTGTTCTACAACGGCGGCGCCAAGCTCACCGTCGAGGGCTCTCCGGTGCTCGATGACCTGAAGGGCCTGGCCGAGCAGGGCGTCGAGATTCTCACCTGCGGTACCTGCCTGGACCACTTTGGCATCAAAGACCAGCTTGCGGTGGGCGAGGTCACCAACATGTACGTGATCGTGGAGAAGATGGAGCAGGCCGTGCGCGTCGTGCGCCCGTAGCGTATTGGTTGGAGTTGCCATGAGGGAGAAGCGCCCGGCGCTTGTCATCACGTTTCCCACCACGGCGGCCGCCATGGGGTGCGAGACCCTATGCATCGAGCGCGGCCTTCCCGGGCGCACGATTCCCGTGCCCGGGGAGGTCGCTGCCGGCTGCGGCTTGGCGTGGAAGGCGTTGCCTGCCGATGAGGAGCTGCTGCGCGCCGAGCTTGCCGCAGCTGGTGTTCCCACCGAGGGCTTTACGGTGATTGACATGTGGGAGGTCGTGCGATGATCTATCTGGATAACGCGGCGACGACCATGCATAAGCCGCAGACGGTCATCGATGCCGTGACGCAGGCGATGTGCTCGCTCGGCAATGCCGGGCGCGGCGCCACGTCGGGTGCTCTCGATGCGGCTCGTACGATTCACGGTTGCCGTGCCAAGCTCGCGCGCTTTTTGGGTTGCCCGAGAGCTGACCATGTGTGCTTTACGCCCAACTCCACGGCTGCGCTCAACACCGCCATCTGTGGCGTGGTGCGCCCCGGCGACCGTGTGGTCACGACGGTGCTCGAGCACAACTCGGTGTTACGCCCGCTCAATCGCCTGGCGGCGGAACAGGGTGTGGCGGTTGAGCATGCGGGCTGCGACGCGAACGGCGTGCTCGACTACGACGAGCTCGAGCGGTTGGTTACGCCGGACACGCGTGCTGTGGTGGTGACGCACGCCTCCAATGTGACCGGCAACGCGGTCGACATTGCGCGCGTAGCGGCCATGGCCCATGCGGCAGGTGCGCTGGTGATCGTCGATGCCTCGCAGTCTGCCGGTACGGCGCATATCGATATGCACGCCATGGGGCTCGATGTCGTGTGCTTTACCGGCCACAAAGGGCTCATGGGACCTCAAGGCACCGGCGGCCTGGCCGTGGCGGAAGGCATTGACGTGCCGCCCTGGGCCATGGGCGGCACCGGTGTACACAGCTTCGATGCGCTGCAGCCGCTTGAGTGGCCCACGCGCCTTGAGGCGGGCACGCTCAACGGTCACGGTATCGCGGGCCTTTCTGCCGGCCTCGACTTTATCGAGGCCCAGGGTGGGGTCGAGGCGATTGCGGCGCATGAGCGCTCGCTTGCAGAGCGCTTCCTTGCCGGCGTGCGCGAGATTCCGGGGATTAAGCTCTACGGTGCCTTTGACCAGCCCGTGCGCTCGGCGATCGTCTCACTCAACGTGGGAGATATCGACTCTGCCCAGATTTCTGACGCGCTTATGCAAGGGTGGGGGATTGCGACGCGCCCCGGCGCCCATTGTGCCCCGCTCATGCACCGCGCGCTCGGGACTGAGCGTCAGGGTGTCGTTCGTTTCTCGTTTGGGTATTTCAACACGGACGAGGAAGTCGACACCGCGATTGACGCGCTCCGCGATTTAGCCTGCTAGAGCGTATATACTTGCGGGACGGGTCTTTTGCCCGTCCCGTTTTGTTTCGACCCGAAAGGTGGTCCCATGGCCTCATCCGCCCCGCGCGGCCTGCGCTCCGACCATGTCGTTACCGTCGGCATCGCCCTGTTCTCGATGCTCTTTGGCGCCGGCAACCTCATTATTCCGCCGCTGTTGGCGCTGCAGGCAGGCTCTGCCACGCCGCTTGCCATGCTCGGCTTTCTGATTGCCGCCATCGGCCTGCCCGTCATGGGCTTTATCGCCGTGGCGCTTGCCGGAACGGCGCGCGAGCTGGCCGGGCGTGTGCATCCTAAGTTTGGCGAATTCTTCGTTGCGGCGGTGTATCTAGCCATCGGCCCGTGCCTGGCTATTCCGCGCACGAGCTCCACGGCCTTCGAGATGCTGGTGCCGCTGCTGCCGGAGGGCGTCTCGCTCGGCACGGCACGTCTGGTGTTTGCCATCGGGTTCTTCGTCGTCGCGTTTGTGCTCACGCTTCGTCCGGGCGTTATCACGCGCGTGCTCGGTCGCATTACGGGCCCCGCGCTCATTGCGCTCATCGTGCTGGTCGTGGGTGCCGCCGTGGTCTCGCCGTTGGGTCCCGCTGCCGCGCCTCAGGCTCCCTACGATGCAGGCGCCGCCGTGCAGGGCTTTTTGACCGGCTACCAGACCATGGACCTGCTTGCATCGCTCGCCTTTGGCATTATCATCGCCGAGACCATCCACGAGCTGGGCGTGACCGATGACAAGCGCGTGGCCTTCGAGATCTCGCGTTCCGGTGTGATCGCCGGCGTGCTCATGGCCGTCATCTACTGCGGCCTGGCGCTTGCCGGCATGCAGCTCGGCACGGTTGTGCCCGATGCCACCAACGGCGCTGCCATCCTTGCCCGTTCTGCCTCCATGCACTTTGGCCTTGTCGGCACGGTCGTGGTCTTTGCGATCTTTTTCCTCGCCTGCATGAACGTGTGCATCGGCCTCATCAGCTGCTGCTCGCGCTACTTCTGCGAGACGTATGTGGTCGAAGGGGGAGCGGAGGCTTCCGAGGAGGCTATGCGCCGTCCCTTTGCGGTTCTCGCCTTTGTGTTCGCGGCGTTTTCGTGCGTGCTCTCCAACGTGGGCCTCGACGCGATCCTCATGTTCTCGGTGCCTATGCTCAATGCCCTGTATCCCGTTGCCATCGTGCTGGTGCTTATGGGCCTGGTGCACGGCTTTTGCGACGCGCATCCGCAGGTGTGGGTCTGGGTCGGCGGCGTTGTCGCGGTACAGAGCGTAATCACTTCGGTCCGCGATGCGTTCTTTACGGGCGCGTGGCTGCCGTTCGATGCGCTGCCGCTGGCGGATATTGGAGCCGCGTGGGCGCCGGCCGCCGTTGTGGCGTTTGTGATTGGCCTGCTCCATAGCCAGTTTGTCACACATTCGAGGAGCTAGGGTATCGTCGCTTGCACAAGCGGGAAGTCTCCCCTATAATTTCCTTCACTTTGGGACACGCAAGGTTTAGACCTTAGCTGCTCAACACCTTCGGGACGTGGCGCAGTTTGGTAGCGCGCCTGCTTTGGGAGCAGGATGTCGCAGGTTCAAATCCTGTCGTCCCGACCATATCTTGCGGGCGTAGTTCAATGGTAGAACCCCAGCCTTCCAAGCTGATGACGCGGGTTCGATTCCCGTCGCCCGCTCCATAGGATAGTTTTAACGGCTTTGGCTCTATTTGGTGTCAGAGCCGTTTTCATAAGCGTGCCGGGCGACGGGAATCGAACTCGGCAGGGTGCGAAGCTGAGAAAATGCGTGAGCATTTTCCAGCGCAGCACGCAAGGGCCAATGGCCCGCAGCGAAACAAGGGTTTGCGAAGCAAACCCTTGGACTTCCCGTCGCCCGCTCCACAAGATGGATGAATGGCTCTGCTTCCTTTTGGAAGCAGAGCCATTCATCCATATATTTCCATATACATGCTGGGAACCCCACATCCCCTCCTAAGTTGCGGTGAAATACGGACTGTTTTCCGGCTTTTATGGCCCATGTAGTCCGTATTTCACCGCAACTTGCACCTGAGCTTCAGGTTGAGATTGCTCGGCCAGGAAACGCCGGCTATTATCTGGCAGATTATGGTTGGCACGTGCCGTCGCTACTCGAGGCCTGCGATGCGCTGCTCGACGAGCGCGGTTTTCGCGGGTCGGCCAAGGCCGGCATCTCGGTGTTTGACGACGACTTTGGCCTGCATGCTCAGCAGGTGGCACCATCCGCCTGCTCGACAAACGCGACGTAGCCCGCAAGTCGATGTTCACCACGCATTCGCTCCCTTTGTCGATTCTGATCGAAGAAATCGAGCAATCGTGCGATGATATCTTCTTCATAGGGATTCAGCCGGGCGACACGGAGTTCTACAACCCCATGTCCCCGGAAGTCTTTGACGCCGTTGACGCCGTGTACGACGCCGTGGCCGCCAACGACTTTTCCCACTTTGTCCGCTTGGGACAGGAGCTGTAGCAGCGCTTGTCCCTGGTGATTAGGAAAGAAGTGATTGACATGGCAGATTCCAAGGTGGAGTACCCTGCCCCCGATTGCCTGGCGCCCGCCGCGATCGAGGCCAAGACCGAGGCCGCCGGTGTGACCAAGGCTAACCTGCCGGTCGATAAGGCCTTTCTGTTGGCAATGTTCGCCGGTGCGTTTATCGCCTTCGGCGGTCTGTTCTTTACGGTGTTTTTGAGCGACAGCACGCTGGGCTGGGGTGCCCAGCGCGTCGTGGGCGGCCTGTGCTTTTGCCTGGGCCTGGTGCTGGTGCTGGTGTGTGGCGCCGAGTTGTTCACCGGTAATTCGCTTATGGTCTGCGCGCTCAAGAGCAAAAAGATCACCCTGATCCAGATGCTCAAGGCATGGCTCGTCGTGTGGCTTGGCAACTTTGCCGGTGCCTTGTTCATCGTCTTTTTGGTGTACATGGCCGGCGTTTACAAGCTCAACGGCGAGGCGGTCGCCAATTCCATGGTGGGTGTCGCCGCCGGCAAGGTGACGATCGACTGGCTGACGATCTTCTTCCGCGGCATCCTGTGTAACATCTTTGTGTGCCTGGCCGTGTGGATCGGTACCGCCGGCAAGACCGTGGTCGATAAGGTCGTGGGCATTCTGCTGCCCATCGCCGCCTTTGTGGCCTGCGGTTTTGAGCACTGCGTTGCCAATATGTACTTTTTGCCCATGGGTGCCGTGATGCACGCGTGCGGCTATGGTGCCGACGTCGCCGGCGCCGATGCGCTCAACGCCGCGGGCATTGCGTTTAACCTGTCCGCCGCCACGCTGGGCAACATCGTGGGCGGTGCGGTTCTGGTCGCGCTCGGCTACTGGTTTATCTACGCCAAGAAGTCTGAGGCGTAGGGTACCGTCTGTTTGACGTTGGACCTCCCGCGGGGCGTCGCCGTGCGAGGATAATAGCGATTGATTGACTCAGCCGATCGAATCGGCTGATAGTTTGACGTTCGAACGATTGATTCACCTTTGGTTTTGAAAGGCCGCACATGAGCGATAGCCAGAACATGTCCGATGAGGTTCGCGCCCGCCTGCGCGCCATTCCCTCCGTCAACGAGCTGCTCGCCGAGTGGCCGGTAGTGAAGGCGGCGGGGGAGACCTGCGACGCGGTGGTGCATGCCGCCGTCACGGCCGAGCTCGACGAGGAACGCGCCGCCATTCGCGCCGGTGCCGTCCCGCGCTCTAAGCGCGACCTGGCCTCGGCGATCGAGTGGCGTGCGCACCGCTCCGCGCTGCCGAGCCTGCGCCCTGCCGTCAACGCCACGGGCGTGGTCATCCATACCAACTTGGGCCGCGCCCCGCTCGCGGAGTCGGCGGCAAAGGCCGTGGCCGAGGTTGCGCGCGGGTACAGTACGCTCGAGTACAGCGTGGACACCTGCTCGCGCGGGTCGCGCAAGGAACACGCCGCGCATCTGATCCGCTCGCTCACCGGTGCCGAGGACGCGCTTGTGGTCAACAACAACGCCGCCGCGGTGCTGCTGGTGCTGGCTACTCATGCCGCAGGCAAGGAGGTCATCGTTAGCCGCGGCGAGCTTGTCGAGATCGGCGCCAGCTTTCGCATCCCCGATGTCATGGCGTCTTCGGGCGCCAAGCTCGTCGAGGTCGGCGCCACCAACCGCACGCACCTAGCAGATTATGAGCAAGCCATCACGCCCGATACGGCCATGATTCTCAAGGTCCATCCTTCCAACTATCGCATCGAGGGCTTTCACGAGGAGGTGAGCTCTCGGGAGCTTGCGGCGCTTGCTCACAAGCATGGCCTGCTGTTCTATGAGGACCAGGGTTCGGGCGCGCTCCTGCCCGATGACATCCTGGTGCGCGGTGGCGAGGAACCCACGCCGGCTTCGGTCGCGGCGGGGCTCGATATCGTGTCGTGCTCGGGCGATAAGCTGCTGGGCGCGGCGCAGGCGGGCATCATCATGGGCCGTCGCGATCTGGTCCAGGCCTGCGGCGCACATCCGCTCATGCGCGCTCTGCGTCCGGGCAAGTTGGCGCTTACGGCGCTCGAGGCCACGCTGCGTATCTACATGGACGGCGCCGATGTTGCCCATCGCGATATTCCGGTGCTCAACATGCTTACGCTGCCGCAGGCCCATTTGGAGCGACGTGCCCGCAAGCTGCGCGATCGTATGGTCGCCGGGCTCGATAAGGCCGGTTGCCCGTGCGCCGTTCAGGTGGAGATCGTCAAGGAATCGTCGACCCCCGGTGGCGGCTCGCTGCCTACCATGGAGCTGCCCACGATGTGCGTTGCCGTGCGTCTTGTTGACGCGCGCCTGACGGTCGATGCGCTCAAGCGCTCGCTTGTCCAGGACTTCGACACGCCGGTGGTCACGCGAACCTCGCACGATCGCATTTTGTTTGACGTCCGTACGCTCGTGGGCGACCGCGATATCGAGACGGCGGCGTCGACGCTTGCCGCATGCGTTGAGAAGGCGCTTGCTCGATGAGTGAGGTCCAGGCGCTGGTGGAGTGTCCCGTTATCGTTGGCACGGCGGGCCACGTCGACCACGGTAAGTCGGCATTGATCGAGGCACTGACCGGCAAGAATCCTGACCGTCTGGAGGTTGAGCGTCGTCGAGGTATGACCGTTGAGCTTGGCTTTGGCGAGCTGGCGCTGCCGAGTGGCAAGATTGTCGGCCTGGTCGACGTGCCTGGCCATGCCCACTACCTGCGCGCCATGGTGCAGGGCGCCACGGGTATCGACGTGGCCGTGCTGGTGGTTTCGGCCGTCGAGGGCGTGATGCCGCAGACCCGCGAGCACGCGCATGTGCTGGAGCTGCTGGGCGTTACGCATATGGTGGTCGCGCTGACGATGTGCGACCTGGCCGATGCCGAGATGACCGAGCTTGCCGAGCTCGATGTCGATGACTTTTTGTCGGGTACCGTGTTTGCGGGCGCGCCGATTGTGCCCGTGTCGTCCAAGACGGGCGAGGGGATCGACGGGCTGCTTGCGGTGCTCGACGAGCAGGTAAGTGCCTGCTGGGATGCTTGCCGCGACCGTTCCGATCGGAGCGATGCCTCGTCTCGCCTGCCGATTGACCGCTGCTTTACGATCAAGGGTGTCGGCACCGTCGTTACGGGAACGCTGCACGATGCGCCGGTTGCGGTGGGCGACGAGCTGATGGCTTTGCCGTCGCGTACGGTCTGTCGTGTGCGCGGGATTCAGGTGCATGGCGATACGCCGCGCGCGCTGCCTGGGCAACGCGTGGCGCTCAACCTGGTCGGTGACGGTGTCGCGGCGCTTGACCGTGGTGAGATGCTGGGCGTGGCGGGTCGCTTTGGTCAGACGTTGCGCTTTATGATGACGTTTACCTACCTGGGCCGCGAGGGCGCCAAGCCGCGCGTGCTCGAGTCGGGCGCGCGCGTGCACGTGATGGCCGGCACGGCCGAGGTCATCGGCCGCGTTATGCTTTTGGAGGGCGAGGCCCCCATGGCGGTGGGCGAGACCCGTACCGTGCAGGTGCGCCTGGAGGAGCCATTGCCGCTGCGCGCCGGAGACCATGCCGTGGTGCTGTCGTATTCGCCCGTTATGCTCATCGGCGGCGGGCGTGTGCTGCTTTCGCGCTGCCGTCGCTCGCGCGAGCTTTCGGCCGGCGAGCGTGCGCTGTTTGCGGCGCTTGAAGCCGGCGATGCCGTTGCTGGCGTAGACGCGTGGCTGGCGCTGCAAGCGCTGCCGGTTGCGGCGGCTGATGTTGCCGAGGCGCTCGATCTTGTTGCCGGTGAGGCTGAGGCAGCGCTGGGCGAGTTGGTGGCGCGAGGTGTTGTTTGCGAGCTTGCCGGCTCGGGCGGCACGTTGTATGCGAATGGCGCCGTGCTCGATGCCGCCATGGACGTGCTGGCGGCGACCCTGTCTGCCATGCACGCGGCGGCTCCCAAGGAGACGGGTTTTACGCCCGGCGCCGTTGCCCATGCTGCGTGGCCTGCCGCCGATGAAGGCGTTGCCGCGGCTCTGATTGCCGAGGGCTGCTCGCGTGGCGTGTGCGCCGCCGAGGGCACCGAGGTGTTCGACCCGCACTCCGCTGCTGCCGCGGCGCGTGTGGTGCGCGAGGCGTGTGAGCGCATTGCGGCGCTGCTCGACGGGGCCGGCCTCGATGCGCCGACGCTGCCCGAGGTGGGTGAGCGACTGCAGCTCGACCGCGACACCATGACGCGCGCCCTGCGCGAGCTTTCGCTCAACCGCTCGATCGTTAAGGTCGAGCGCGACGTTGCCCTGTCTGCCATGTCGGAAGCCCATGCGCGCGAGCTTGTCGCCGCCGCCATTGAGGCAGCCGGCGGCGCTGCCACCACGAGCGTGCTGCGCGAGGCGCTGGGTGTGTCGCGCAAACGTGCCATCAGCATCTTGGAGCACCTGGATGCCGTGCGCTTTACGGTGCTCGACAAGGAAGCCGGCGGCCTGAGGTCCCTGCGCTAGACTGGCTGCTCGGTTTGGTAAAATACCGCCGCACTTGGGAACGGATGGGCTCCGGTGGGCTCCGCGGTCCTCAAAACCGTTGCGAGGCGTGCAAAACGTCTTGGATGTGTTCGATTCACATACGTTCCCGCCACACGCCACCAGCGCTTTTGTGCTCGCGGTCTTGCTGCGTGCCGCAAAGGCGCTGTTTTGTTTTTGTGCGGGTCGGCCGTGTCGTCTGTCTTGCCGCCGGTGTGCCCGGGCGCATCATGTGTCCCCAATGTGGTGGTTTGGAACATGTGGACGAAACAGCTTCGAAACACGCGATTTGTACGTCGGGTGCTCAAAAACGCTTCTACCTGCATCGTAATCAAAATGAAACATCTGCTCGTCGGCTTATGCGAAACTTTGCTGCAACAGTGCGATATTATCCATACACGATAAAGTTCGCGGCGCATAGGGTGCCGTGACCGACATTTTCGTTTCCCATCATTGGAGGAAGCATGAGCTACACGCAGAAAGTTCTCGAAGAGCTCAAGGCCCGCTATCCCGAGCAGCCTGAGTTCATCCAGGCCGCGACCGAGATTCTCGGCACCATCCAGCCGGCGCTCGATGCCCACCCCGAGTACGAGGAGGCCGCCCTGCTGGAGCGCCTCGTCGAGCCCGAGCGCATCGTCATGTTCCGTGTTCCCTGGGTCGACGATCAGGGCAAGGTTCAGGTCAACCGCGGTTACCGCGTCGAGTTCAACTCTGCCATTGGACCCTACAAGGGCGGCCTGCGCTTTAACCCGACGGTCACCCTGGGTATGCTCAAGTTCCTGGGTCTGGAGCAGATCCTCAAGAACAGCCTGACCACCCTTCCCATGGGCGGCGGCAAGGGCGGCTCCGACTTTGACCCCAAGGGCAAGTCCAACAACGAGATCATGCACTTCTGCCAGTCCTTCATGACCGAGCTCTATCGCCACATTGGCCCCAACACCGACGTTCCCGCCGGCGACCTGGGCGTTGGCGGCCGCGAGGTTGCCTACATGTTCGGTCAGTACAAGCGCCTGACCAACGAGTGGACCGGCGTCCTTACCGGCAAGGGCCTCTCCTTTGGCGGCTCGCTCGCCCGTACCGAGGCCACCGGTTACGGTCTGGTCTACTTTGTGGACGAGTACCTCAAGAGCCGCGGCGACTCCTTCGAGGGCAAGAACGTTGTCGTTCACGGCTCCGGTAACGTCGCTATCTACGCGGTCCAAAAGGTCGCCCAGCTCGGCGGCAAGGTGCTCGCCTGCTCCGATACCCACGGCTGGGTCGAGGATCCCGACGGCATCGACTACACCGTGCTCGAGCACATCTACAACAAGAAGCGCTCCGGCCACGACAAGGGCGTCACGCTCGCCATGTATGTTGACGAGAAGCCCAACGCCGTGTGGCACGAGGGAGACGGCCGCGGCGTGTGGCAGCTGCCCTGCGACATTGCGCTGCCCTGCGCTCGCGAGAACACGCTGCTGCTCGAGGACGCCCAGGCGCTCGTCGCCAACGGCTGCAAGGTGGTCGGCGAGGGCGCGAACATGCCCACGACCATCGAGGCCACGACTTACTTCCAGGAGAACGGCGTCGCCTTTATGCCCGGTAAGGCTGCCAACGCCGGCGGCGTGCTCGTGTCCGGCCTGGAGATGAGCCAGAACGCCGAGCACCTGTCATGGACCTTCGAGGAGGTCGACGGCAAGCTCGAGCAGCTCATGCGCGGCATGTTCCACAACGTGGACGACACCGCCAAGGAGTACGGCCAGGAGGGCAACTTTGTCATGGGCGCTAACATCGCCGGCTTCCTGAAGGTCGCCGACGCCATGCTCGCCCAGGGCGTCTGCTAAATCTTCGCTTGACATAGCATGTGATGAGGCTCCCAGCCATCCGGCTGGGAGCCTTTTTCTATGGTGGCGAGGGCTGTGCGCCCTCGTTTGGTACACTTAGAGGTACTGGACAAGTGAAGAGATGGGGGAGAACGTGCTCAAGTTCGGTACCTACGTTCGCGTTGGAAACGCGGCCGAAGCCTATGAGCTCTTACAGAAGAACCGCAACAACAAGATTGTGGGCGGCGGCATCTGGATGCGCCTGGGTTCGCGTCGCGTGGCGACGGCGATTGACCTTTCGGCCTGCGGACTCGATCAGATCGAGGAGACCGAGACCGAGTTTCGCATCGGTGCCATGTGCACCCTGCGCCAGCTCGAGCGCCATGCCGAGCTCAACGCGCTTGTCAACCATGTCTTTGAGTTCGCCGTCCACGATATCGTGGGCGTGCAGCTGCGCAACACCGCCACGGTGGGCGGCAGCATCTACGGTCGCTTTGGTTTCTCGGACGTGCTCTCGGCCTTTTTGGCGCTCGATTCGTACGTTGAGCTGACGGGTGCCGGCCGCGTGCCGCTCGCCGAGTTCGTGGATATGGGTTACGTGCGCGACGTGATCGAGCACGTGGTGGTCGTTAAGCACGATTACCGCGCAAGCTACGAGGCCGTGCGCAAGGCCGCGACCGACTTCCCCTCCTTAAACGTCACCGCTGCCTGGTGGGACAACAGCTGGCATGTCACCGTGGGCGCACGCCCGCTGCGCGCGACCCTGCTGCAGGGCGAGGCGTGCGGCCTGGTGAGCGAGCAGCCTTCCGAGGACGAGCTGCGCGCCCTGGCCGCGTCCGTACGCGCACTGAGCTACGGCACCAACCTGTGGGGCTCGGCCGACTATCGCCGTTGCATCTCGGCGCCGCTTGCCGTGCAGGCCGTGCGCCGCGCCGCTGGCATCGAGCTTTCGGCCTCGCTTGCCCGCGAGCTCGAGGGCGTGCAAGTGCCTAAGTTTGCCACGGACGAGTATTCCTGCCGCCGCGTGCCCGGCGTCGATTCTAGCGAGGTGCGCTAATGGCTGCCAAACTCATCGATCTTTCCTTTACGCTCAACGGCCGCAAGGTCAAGGTTCAGATTGCCCCCGACACCATGCTCTTTGCGCTGCTGCGCGAGCAGGGCTGCGCGTCGGTGCGCTGCGCCTGCGAGACTACTAACTGCGGCCTGTGCACGGTGTGGCTCGATGGCGACCCGGTGCTGAGCTGCTCGGTTCCCGCTGCGCGCGTCGAGGGCCGCTCCGTCACCACACTCGAGGGCCTCAAGGCCGAGTCCGAGGCGCTCGCCCACGCAATGGCTGCCGAAGGCGCCGAGCAGTGCGGTTTTTGCGCCCCCGGCCTCATCATGAACGTGCTGGCGCTTGTCCGCGCCGCCAAGGAGGACCCGAGCCTCGTCGCCACGCGCGAGGAGCTCTCGCGCCAGCTCGCCGGCAACCTCTGCCGTTGCAGCGGCTACGAGAGCCAGCTGCGCGCCATCGTCCGCTTCCTTAACGAGTCCGGCGTGCAGGTGGGCTTTGAGATGCCCGAACTTCCGGTCAACGACACCAGCTGCGATGGCGTCTCGTACAAGCAGATCACCCATAAGCAGCCCAAGAAGGACTCGAAGGCCCTGCTCGAGGGGCGTCCCGTCTACACAGGAGACCTGGTGCCCGCCGGCGCCCTTATCGTCAAGCTCAAGCGCAGCCCGTATGCCCGTGCCAAGATCCGCTCCATCGATACGTCGCGCGCCCTGAAGGTGCCCGGCGTCGTGGGCGTCTACACCTACGAGGACGTGCCCAAGCGCCGCTTTACCATCGCCGGCCAGAGCTATCCGCAGCCGAGCCCCTACGACCGCCTGATCCTCGAGAACCTGGTGCGCTACCAAAACGAGGAGGTGGCGATCGTCGCCGCCGAGACCGAGGAGGCCGCCGACAAGGCACTCAAGCTCATCAAGGTCGACTACGAGGTGCTCGAGCCCCTGCTCGACTTTACCCAGGCGCTCGATAACGACATCGTGGTCCACCCCGAGGGCGACGTGACCTTTATGTTCCCGCAGGGCGGCGACGTTGCTCGCAACCTGGTGTGCAGCGGTACCAGCGATTTTGGCGACCTGGACGAGGCCTTCGCCCAGAGCGACATCGTCTTTGAGCGCACCTACACCAGCCAGGCCACGCAGACCGCGCCCATGGAGACCTTCCGTGCCTTCGCGACGACCGACGCGTTCGGCCGCATCTCGGTGACCACTTCCACGCAGGTGCCCTTTCATGTGCGCCGCATGGTCGCGCAGTCGCTCGACATTCCGCAGTCGCAGGTGCAGGTTATTAAGCCGCGCATCGGCGGCGGCTTTGGCTCCAAGCAGACGGGCTGCTGCGAGATCTTCGTGGCGTTCGTGACCCAGCAGACTGGCCGTCCGAGCTATTGCTGCTACACCCGCGAGGAGACCATCACTGCGGGCAACTCGCGTCACCAGATGCAGATGACCGTCAAGCTGGGCGCCATGAAAGACGGCACCATCACGGCCATCGACCTGCACACGTTGTCCAACGCCGGCGCGTATGGCGAACATGCCACCACGACGATCGGCCTCTCGGGTCACAAGAGCCTGCCCATCTACAACCACGTGAAGGCGAGCCGCTTTAGGTGGGACGCCGTCTACACCAACACCAACCGCGGCGGTGCGTATCGCGGTTACGGCGCCACCCAGGGCCAGTTTGCCGTGGAGAGCGCCGTCAACGAGCTCGCCGACATGCTGCACATGGATCCCGCCGACCTGCGTCTTAAGAACATCGTGCGCGAGGGCGAGATTATGCCGCAGTACTACAACGAAAAGCTCAACGCCTGCGCGCTCGACCGCTGCCTGCTGCGTGCGATGGACATGATCGGCTGGCGCGACAAGCCGCTGGCCGTGGACCTGGGCGACCGCGTGCGTGCTCTGGGCTGCGCGCTCACCATGCAGGGCTCGGGCATCTCCAACGTGGATATCGGCGGCATCGACATGCGCCTGGAGGAGGACGGCTTCATTACCATCGGCACCGGCGCCACCGATAACGGCATGGGTGTCGACACGATCCTGGCGCAGATTGCCGCCGAGGAGCTGGGCGTGGAGAGCTCGCTTATCGTGGTGCGCGGCGTGGACACCGACGTCTCGCCGTTCGATGCCGGCTCGTACGCGAGCTCGGGCACGTACGTGACGGGCCTGGCAGCCAAGAATGCCGCGACCGAGCTGCGCGAGAAGATCTGCGCCAAGGCCGCCCAGATGTGGGACGTGGACGCCGCCGACGTGGTCTTTGATGGCCAGTACGTGCGTCTGTCTGACGAGCGCGCCGCTCGCGAGTGCGGCCGCTACCTCACGCTGCGCGACTTTGCCAACCTGTGCGTCAAGAACATCGCGGGCGGCGACGCGCTCACCTCGCATGCTTCAGCCTGCCTGCCCGTTTCGCCTCCGCCGTTTATGGCCGGCATTGCCGAGGTCGAGGTCGACAAGGCCACCGGCAAGGTGACTGTGGTGGACTATGCGGCGGCTGTGGACTGCGGCACCGTGATCAACGAGGCGCTCGCGCGCGTCCAGGCCGAGGGCGGCATTGCCCAGGGCATCGGTCACGCGCTCTACGAGATTGTCGAGCACGACGACCGCGGCCGCCTGCGCACCGGTAACTTTATGAGCTACAAGCTGCCCACGCGCCTGGATATCGGCAGCATTCGCGTGGCCTTTGAGCCGAGCTACGAGCCGACGGGCCCGTTTGGCGCCAAGTCGATCGGCGAGGTCGTCATCAACACACCGCTCGCCGCCGTTGCCTCGGCCGTGGCGCACGCCACCGGGCACCAGGTTCGCTCGCTGCCGATCACGCCCGAGAAGGCCCTGCTGGGGGAGTAGGCGAGGCGCGGCAGCCGCCGCTCTTTGGCAAGCCCGAGGAAACTGCAGCCCACTTTTCAACCGAATTGTGGGCTGCGGGAGATAGCCGATGGGGGTAGCTAATTTGGGACGGGGCTTTTTTAGCTACCCCCACAAGCGGGGTAGCTAAAAAGCCCCGTCCCAAATTAGCTACCCTGTTCCGCTGTAACTCGTGGTGAGGTCGTGGGCCTAAAAAGGTGTGCGTGCGCTTGCCGTTCGTATCTGCTATCATTCCTAGTCTGTGCGCTCATGCGGGCGTGGCGGAATTGGTAGACGCGCCAGATTTAGGTTCTGGTGGGATTCCCGTGAAGGTTCGAGTCCTTTCGCCCGCACCAACGCACCTGCGTCGGCCTCGGCCGTCGCGACACTTTGTTGCATAAAGGTACCAGCACCTCAGATAAGCTGGGCAGTATGAGGAGGAACGTGTTGAACATCACCGCTTCTGACGTCAAGGACGCCAAGCTCACCGCTACGGTCACCATCCCGGCCGCCGACGTCGACGCCGCGATCAAGAAGGCCTACAAGGACACCGCCAAGAAGTACCGCTTCCCGGGCTTCCGTGCCGGCAAGGCTCCCCGTCCGGTCATCGACGCTGCTCTTGGCGCCGAGGCTACCCTCGCTCAGGCCACCAACGATCTGATCGCCGCCAACGAGCCCGCCGTCCTCAACGAGCTGGACATCGTCCCCACCAAGAACGGTGACTACAAGGAGCTCGACCTCGCCAAGGATCACGAGGACTACACCTACACCGTCGAGTTCTCTCTGCGTCCTGCCGCCGAGCTCTCCTCCTACGACGCCGTCGAGATCGAGATGCCTCCCGCGGAGGTCACCGAGTCCGAGATCAACAACCAGGTCGAGATGCTCCTCAACTACCGTGCCACCTTCGAGGACGTCGAGGATCGTGCCGTCGAGGCCGAGGACTACGTTACCGTCGACCTCAAGGCCGTCGAGAACGCCGACAACTTCGCTGCCGAGGGCCGCATGCTCATTGCCGGTAGCGACAGCAACCCCAAGGAGTTCAACGAGGCTCTGATCGGTGCTAACGTCGACGACGTCAAGACCGTCACCTGGACCGACGAGGTCGAGGAGGGCGAGGAGGCCGAGACCCACACCGTCGAGGTCACCGTCAAGGGCATCAAGGTCCGCAACACCCCCGAGCTCACCGACGAGCTCGTCAAGTCCGACTTTGGCTTCGACAGCATCGACGCTATGCGCGACGCCATCAAGCTCGAGATCGAGCAGGACAAGGCTTCCCGCCTTCCGGCCGAGAAGGAGAACCGTTGCGTCGCCGCTCTCGCCGAGCGCCTGCAGCTCGAGGAGATGGACGCCGACTACGAGCAGTCTGTCTTTGAGGAGCTTGGCCAGAACTTCCTGTCCAACCTCGCTGCCCGCGGTATGACGCTGGACACCTGGCTGCCCGCTTCCGGCCTGACCATGGAGCAGTTCATCGGCGACCTGCACAAGCAGGCCAACGACGTTGCCCGCGAGTCCCTGGCTCTCGATGCCCTCGCCCGTGAGCTCAAGATCGAGGTCACCGAGGACGACGTCAACGCCGAGTTCGAGAAGGCTGGCGTCAAGGACGTCGAGGCTTCCAAGGCCGAGTTCATCGCCGATGGACGCATGCCTGCCGTCCGCGATTCCATCCGTCGCTCCAAGGCCGTCGACCACCTGGTCGAGAACGCCAAGGTGACCGAGGTCGACGAGACCGCCAAGGACGCCGAGTAATTCTCGCCACCTTTCCCGCGAGCGCATGCAGGCGCCCGTGATGGGGTAAAGTTATAAACCGGTTATTCGGTTGCTTCGTACGGTGCCAGCCAATGCATAGCATGCGGGCACCGTACGTTTATCTAGAACCAATTTGGTCCGCAAGAGAGAAATGGAGATGCGTATGATCGCTAAGTTCGATTCCGCCCTCGTGCCATACGTTATCGAGCAGACGCCGCGCGGCGAGCGCAGCTACGATATCTATTCGCGCCTGCTCAACGATCGCATCATCTTCTTGGGCGAGGAGATCAACTCCGTCAGCGCCAACCTGGTCGTTGCCCAGCTGCTGCATCTTGAGAGCCAGGATGCCGAGAAGGATATCTCGCTCTACATCAATTCGCCCGGTGGCGAGGTCTACTCCGGCCTGGCGATTCTGGATACTATGAACTTTATCAAGCCGCAGGTCTCCACCATTTGCGTCGGTATGGCCGCGTCTATGGCCGCCGTGCTGCTTTCGGCCGGCGCCAAGGGCAAGCGCTTCTGCCTGCCGCACTCCAAGGTCATGATTCACCAGCCCAGTGGCGGTGCCCAGGGTCAGCAGACCGAGATCGAGATCGTGGCCGAGGAGATCAAGAAGACCCGTCGCGAGCTCAACCAGATCTTGTCCGACGCCTCGGGCCAGCCGATCGAGAAGGTCCAGGCCGATACCGAACGCGACAACTACCTGACCGCTGCCGAGGCGCTTGACTACGGCCTGATCGACCGTATCGTCACCTCGCGCGATCTTGCCGCGAAGGACGCCTAGGATGGCCGGTAACATGCAGGACAACTTTGACGAGAACGGCAACCCCATCCGCTGCTCCTTCTGCGGAAAAGAGCAGGGTCAGGTGCGCCGCCTTGTAAAGGGCCCTACCAACATCTTTATCTGCGACGAGTGCGTTGCCGCCTGCTCCGAGATCTTGGAGGAGTCGCTGGCTTCGGACTTTATGGACGCCGCCTGCAACGGCAAGCTGCCGGGCTTCCTCAACGACCACGGTCAGGCTGCCGGGCAGCCTGCCATGGATCCCGAGGCCGAGGGCTTTGAGCTCGAGGACGACGTGCGTCAGGTCATTACGCACGTGCCGACCCCGCACGAGATCTATGACGAGCTTTCGGCCTATGTCATGGGTCAGGAAGACGCCAAGCGCGCCATGTCGGTTGCCGTGTACAACCACTACCGTCGCGTGATCGAGGGCGGCGCCGCGCTTTCGGCCTTTGACGAGGCCTCGGGTGCGGGTTCGCGGCTCGACGACGATATGGACGAGGTGGAGCTCGCCAAGTCCAACATCTTGCTGCTCGGTCCCACCGGTACCGGTAAGACCTTGCTCGCCCAGACGCTCGCGCGCATCCTCGAGGTGCCGTTTGCCATCGCCGACGCCACCGCACTCACCGAGGCCGGTTACGTGGGCGAGGACGTGGAGAACATCCTGCTCAAGCTCATCAATGCTGCCGATGGCGATATCGAGCGTGCGCAGGTCGGCATCATCTACGTGGACGAGATCGACAAGATCGCCCGCAAGGCCGAGAACCTCTCCATCACCCGCGACGTTTCGGGCGAGGGCGTTCAGCAGGCGCTGCTTAAGATCCTTGAGGGCACGGTGGCAAGCGTTCCGCCCACCGGCGGCCGCAAGCACCCCCAGCAGGAGCTGCTGCAGATCGACACGACCAATATCTTGTTTATCTGCGGCGGTGCCTTTGTGGGTCTGGACAAGATTATCGCCGATCGCGTGGGCAACAAGGGCGTGGGCTTTAACTCCGAGATCGCCGGCCCCACCTCGGTCGACGAGAACGACCTGCTGCGTCAGGTGCTCCCGCAGGACCTTAACGCCTTTGGTATGATCCCCGAGTTTGTGGGACGTACGCCCGTCGTCACCCAGACACAGGCGCTCGACGAGGACGACCTGGTATCGATCCTGACCGAGCCAAAGAACGCCGTTGTGCGTCAGTACCGCAAGATGTTCCAGCTCGAGGACGTTGAACTTGAGTTTGAGGACGCCGCCCTGCACGAGATTGCCCGCATGGCGCTTGCCCGCAAGACCGGCGCCCGCGGCCTGCGCTCCATCTGCGAGGACGTGCTGCAGCAGACGATGTTCGACCTGCCGAGCGAGGAAGGAGTCGCCAAGGTCATCGTGACCGAAGCCTCCGTAAAGGGCACCGAACAGCCCCAGCGCATCTACGGCTAAACCTGCCAAAAAGGGACAGGTTTATTTTGGCAGGTTTTATCAGGGAGAATGACGTTTGCCCATATAAAACCGACCAAAATAAACCTGTCCCTAAATGGTAGGTTTCGCAAATGTGAATTTGAATAGCCTCCGACCACCCGCGGTCGGAGGCTATTTTATATATACGCAATAACCCCAACTACCTGTGTTATTCTGTGTGTTTGTTTAAGCCTCAGCGAAGTCGTATCAGACTGAAGTAATTGATACCTAAGGGGAGGAATGCAGACCCTGGCGGGCCTACATTCCTCCCCGGTGGGACGGGAGAGATATATGGAAGAGATGCCCAAAAACTACGATCCGTCGACCAACGAGCCGGCGATCCTGCAGAAGTGGCTCGACGGCGGCTACTACAAGCGCCGCGAGGGCGTGGGCGACTGCACTGTCACCATTCCGCCTCCCAACGTGACCGGCAAGCTCCACATGGGTCACGCCACCGACGACTCCATCCAGGATGCCATCATCCGCATGGCCCGCATGCGCGGCAGGTCCACCCGCTGGGTGCTCGGTACCGACCACGCCGGTATCGCCACGCAGACCAAGGTCGACAAGAAGCTCAAGAGCGAGGGCATCAGCCGCCTGGAGATCGGCCGCGATAAGTTTGTCGACGCCTGCTGGGATTGGACCCACGAGTACGGCGGCATCATCGTCGAGCAGATCAAGCGTATGGGCTGCTCCGTCGACTTTGATAACGAGCGCTTTACCATGGACGAGGACTACGCCCAGGCCGTGCGCAAGGTGTTCTGCGACTGGTACCACGACGGCCTGATCTACCGCGGCAAGCGCATCGTCAACTGGTGCCCCAACTGCACCACCGCCATCTCGGACGACGAGGCCGAGTACAAGGACGAGAAGGGTCACCTGTGGCACCTGCGCTACCCGCTGACCGAGCCGGTCAACGGCCAGGACTACATCGTCGTCGCCACTACGCGCCCCGAGACCATGCTCGGCGACACGGGCGTGGCTGTCTCCCCGAAGGACCCCGAGAAGGCCGCCTTTGTGGGTAAGACCGTCAAGCTCCCCATCGTCGACCGCGAGATCCCCATCTTTGAGGATTGGCATGTCGACGCCAACTTTGGCTCCGGCTTTGTCAAGGTCACCCCGGCCCACGACCCCAACGACTACGCCATGGGTCAGGCCCACGACCTGCCGCAGATCAACATCTTTGACGAGCATGCGGTGGTCGTCGAGGGCTACGGCGAGTTTACCGGCATGACCCGCGAGGAGTGCCGCGAGGCCGTCATCAAGTGGTTTGAGGAGCACGACCTGCTCGATCACGTCGAGGATCACGATCACTCCGTCATGCACTGCTACCGTTGCGACTCCGCACTGGAGCCGTGGCTGTCCGAGCAGTGGTTTGTGGCCGTCGACAAGCTCAAGGGGCCGGCGCTCGATGCCGTCAACTCCGGCAAGGTGACCTTCCACCCCGCGCGTTGGACGCAGACCTATACCACCTGGATGGAGAACCTCAAGGACTGGTGCATCAGCCGCCAGCTTTGGTGGGGCCACCGTATTCCCGTGTTCTACTGCGAGGACTGCGGCTGGGAGGATGCCCTTACCGAGGACACCGACGTGTGCCCTAAGTGCGGCGGTCGCCACGTGCATCAGGACGAGAACGTGCTGGACACCTGGTTCAGCTCGCAGCTGTGGACTTTCGCCACGCAGGGCTGGCCCCAAAAGCCGGAGCTGCTCGAGGGACATCACCCCACCACGGCACTCGTCACCGCGCGCGACATCATCGCGCTGTGGGTCGCCCGCATGGTCATGAGCTCGCTGTACTTCCTGGACGAGGTGCCGTTTAAGGATGTCGTCATCTACCCGACGATTCTTGCCAAGGACGGCAGCCGCATGTCCAAGTCCAAGGGCAACGGCGTTGACCCCATGGACCTCATTGGCATGTACGGTGCCGACGCCATGCGTTACAACCTGCTGACGCTCTGCACCAACAACCAGGACGTCAAGTTTGACGCGAACATCGACAAGAAGACCAAGAAGCTTATCGACAGCCCGCGTACCGAGCAGGCCAAGTCGTTTGTGACCAAGATCTGGAACGCCAGCCGCTTCCTGCTTATGAACATGGAGGGCTACACGCCCGGCGAGCCTGTCGTAGAGACGCCGGCCGACGCCTGGATGTTCAGTCGTCTGGCCAAGGCCGTCAAGATGGTTACCGAGGGCATCGAGAATTACACCTTTGGCGACATGGCCCGCGGTGTTCAGCAGTTCTTCTGGAACGAGGTCTGCGACTGGTACGTCGAAGTCACCAAGGCGCGCCTGAAGGGCGAGGGCCGTCTGCAGGCGCAGCGAAACCTGATCTTTGTGCTCGATACCTCTATTCGCCTGATGCACCCGCTCATGCCGTTTGTCACCGAGGAGATCTGGGACAACATGCCGGCGAGCGTGCTCGACCTGGACGCCGAGGGCAACGTGGACCGCGCCGAGGCGCTCATGATCGCCAAGTGGCCCGAGCCTGCCGACTATGTCAAGTATGTCGACGAGGACGCCGAGCGCGCGTTTGAGCTGTGTCGCGCCGTCGTTTCTGCCGCCCGCGCCACGCGTTCGCGTTATCGCTTGAGCCCCAAGGCCGAGCTCGACGTGGTCGTGCGTGCCGGTGCCGAGGATATCGAGAAGCTCGAGAGCCTGCGCTCGACCATCGAGCCGCTGGCCAATACCGCCTCGCTGGTCATGGGTACCGATGTTGAGAAGCCGGCTGCGAGCATCGCCGTGGTCGACAGCGGCGTCGAGGTCTTTGTGGTGCTCGAGGGAAAGGTTGACCTTTCGGCCGAGAAGGCACGTCTGGAGAAGGAGATTGCCGCGGCCCAGAAGGAGCTCGCCGGCTGCGAGAAGACGCTCGCCAACGAGGGCTTTGTGGCCAAGGCCGCGCCCGCGGTGGTCCAGAAGAAGAGGGACCGTGCAGCTGAGCTCAAGGAGATCCTGGAGGCGCTGACTGCTCAGGTTGCTGACTTCTCGTAGGGCTTACTGAGGGGCGCGTCCCGACGCTTTACTCTCCGCTGCGGACACCTATTCCGCCGTTCTAACGAACGGCGGCTGGCTCGACGCTGCAAACGCCTCTGATGGCCAATCTGCCGTTCAACTTCGGGCGCATGGGCATAAGCCCTATGCGCCCTTGTTTCACGGCACCTTGGCTCATCAGAGGCGTTTTCGCTGACTATCCTCAACCTATACTGTTTTATTTTTCTATGAATGGCGGTTCTGAAAATGCCTAAGTGTTCTGGCTTGTATACCGTTCCTTTTGAGTTTGATTTGCTTTCGTTTGGTGAGGCTGTGGGGCTTGCTGCCGATACGGGGCGGATTTCTGGGGATGCTGGTCCTCTGCTCGAGACGGTTGTCGATATGCTCGATGAGCTGGGGCGGCCGGACGAGTACTTTGATTGCATTCAGGTTGCCGGTACCAATGGCAAGACTTCGACGACGCGTTTTTCGGCTGCTATCCTTCGCGGCGAGGGGCTCAAGGCTGCGCTTTATACGTCGCCGCAGCTTGTTCGCTATCCCGAGCGCATGGAGGTCGATGGGCACGTCGTGAGCGATGAGGCGTTTGCCCGTGGCGTTTCTGCTGCTGTTGAGGCGGGGCATCGAGTGAATGCGCGCCGCGTGGTGGCGGGGGAGCGTGCCTATACCATCACGCCGTTTGACCTGCTGACGGCCGCCGCGCTTGTGGTGTTTGCCGAGGCTCGCGTGGATGTCGCCGTGCTCGAGGTCGGCATGGGCGGTCGCTGGGACGCCACGAGCGCGACCGATCCTGTCGCCGTTGCCATCACGGGCATCGGACTCGATCACACGCGCATTCTGGGCGATACGCTCGAGGCCATTGCGGGGGAGAAGGCCGCCGTCATTAAGCCCGGACGCCTGGTTGTGCTGGGCGAGGGCACGCATGAGCCGAGCGTTCAGCGCGTTATGGACAACCGTTGTCGCGAGTGTGGTGTGGTGCCGCTGGTGGTGAGCCACACCACGACCAAGGTGCCGGCGCATGTGGGCGATACGGTTGAGTTTAGCTGTACCACGCCGCGTGCGATTTATACGTCGAGCATGGTTAAGCCGGCGTATCAGCCGCAGAATGCCGCGTGCGCGATTATGCTCTGCGAGGGGTATCTGGGTCGCGAGCTCGACCACGAGGCGCTTGATGCTTCGCTTATGGGCTGTGCCACGCCGGGCCGTTTTGATGTGTTGGGAACCGACCCGCTCAAGCTGATCGACGCCTGCCATAACCCCCAGAGCTGCGAGAACTTTGTGAGCGCCTTGGACGAGATCGATCCGTGCGTAGAGAATCGCCCCACGTTGCTGTGCGCCGCGCTGGCAGACAAGGACGTGGCGGGTATCGTCGACGTGCTGATCCCGGCCTTCCCGCGCGTGGTCGTCACACAGACCGATTCCGATCGCGCCTTGCCGGCGGAGGAGCTTGCTGCCCTGGTGGACTCCGATAAGCTCGCAGGCGTGTACCCCAGCGTGTCCGAGGCCCTCGCAGCCTTTGAGGCCGCAGGCGAGCCCTTCATAGCAGCAGGTACCATCACCCTGGCCGGCGAAGTTGCCGGTCTGCTACGCTAGATCCCTTCCGCAGGTTAGCTAGTTTGCCTGCTCGCCACGAAATGGGCCTATCTACTACGTTTGACCGGCTACCCTCAACCATGCCGAGAATCGCAAAATCAAAACCGCAGGTAGAAGGCTTGCCAATTTTCAAAAAATACCCGCATGGTCGCCCCATGCGGGTTAAACGTAGTAGATAGGCCCATTTCGTGGCGACATTCATGTGATGCGGCAAAGGGGCTGTCCCTTTGCCGCATTGCCTAGTCTAGGCGGACCGGATCGTGGGGGTAGGCGTTGAGAATCTCGACGCCGCTGTCGGTGACCAGGGCAAGGTCCTCGATGCGGACGCCGGTGCGGCCGGGGAGGTAGATGCCCGGCTCGATGGAAAACGTCATGCCCGGCTCTACGACCTGCTCGTTGACGAGCGAGACGTCACCCGGCTCGTGGTCTTGCAGGCCGATCGAGTGTCCCAGACGGTGCGTAAAGTACTTGCCATAACCCGCGTCCTCAATCACGTCGCGGGCGGCACGGTCCAGATCGCACATACGCACGCCCGGTGCGATGAGCGCCTCAGCGGCCTCGTTGGCGCGGCGCACGATGTCGTAGATGCGTGCCGTCTCCTCGTCCGGCTCGCCCCAAAAGAACGTGCGCGTCATGTCCGAGCAATAGTTGCGGCGACGCCCGCCAATGTCGAACAGCACCACGTCGCCACGCTTGAGTACCGTATCGTCTGGCTCGTGGTGCGGGTCGCCGGCGTTGGCGCCAAAGCTCACGATGGGCGGAAAGCTAAAGCCCTCGCAATCGTGCTTGCGATACAGGCCAAGCATCTGGTCGGCGATCTCGCGCTCTGTCACGCCTTCGTGGACGAGCTCGATCGCGTCGGCCATCACGGCGTCGTTAGCGGCCGAGGACACGCGCATAAGCTCCTGCTCGCCGGCGTCTTTGTAGGTTCGCGCGGCGGTCACGGCAAAATCGCCTAGGAAGAATTCGCTCGCGGCATGGCGCTCCATGAGGGGCATCAAGAAGCCGGAGCGCATGACGGTGTCGATGCCGAGCGGTTTGGTCGGATCAACCTCGCGAGCGATGGCGTCGGCCACGACGTCGGTATCGGTGTGGTACGCGACGCGGGCATTGTCATACTCGGGCAGCTGATGCAGCGCGTTGACCAAGATCACTGGCTCGCTACCGCGTGCGAGCAGTACGCCGCAAAAACGCTCGAACATATCGGCATAAAAGCCGGTCAGGTAATAAATCGACCACGGGTCGTTTACGAGCAGCTGCGCGCCGGGGTGCTGAGCCTCGAGCGCATCGAGCACGCGTGCCACGCGCTGGTCATCGACATGTGCCATACATCGTCCTTTCGTTAGGTTGCCACCATGGTATCCCCAATGCCAGGGTAGTCAATTTGGGACGGGGCTATTTTAGCTGCGTTAAACATGCGAGCTGATAGGTAAAAGTAGTCAATATGGTCCCGTCCCAAATGGGCTGGTTTCAAAACTATGGCGGATTACGGGGCTGGACCTGTATTACTTGACCATGGGAAAAATCGCGAAATTAAAACCGCAGGTAGAAGGCTTATCAAAAATCGAAAAATGCCGGTATGGGTGAGGGTCTCCGAATCAGCCCCGTAATCCGGCATAGTTTTGAAATGGCACTAAAGTAGGCACAAGCTAAATACCGATCCCAAGGCAAGTTGCGGTGGAATAGTTCCTTGATGCCGGGGTTTTGGCGGAAATCGGGAATTATTTCACCGCAATTGAGGAGGGGCGGGGCGGATGCGGGGTAGCTAAAAGAGCACCGTCCCAAACGAGCTGCTTAGGCCGGGTCGATGTCCATGCTGGCGATGAGGTCGATGTTGGTGTTGAGGAGGTCCTCCAGCACGACGTCGCCCATGCGGATGGGGGCCTGGACGACCAAGCCGCGGATGAGGTCCATGGCTTGGGCGTGGAGTGCCAGCGGGATGGCCTCGGCCGTGCGAACGGGCAGCAGTGCCTCGTCGCCGCCTGATACTGCCACGGTGGTAGTGAGGACGCGCATGGGGCAGGTGAGCTCCTGATGTGCGAACTTATCGCCGCGCGGGCAGCTGTTGCCGGTCACGGCGCGCACCGTCGCCACGCGGTCGTCGGCCCCGCGCTCCACTTCCACCGTAAGGAGGCACTCGGATGGGCAGGTGGTGCAGTTGAACTGTAGCGTCTCGATCGCATTTGTGCTCATGGCTATGCCTCCTCGACGGGCTCGACGGAAAGGATAATCTCGCTGGCACCCAGGTCGAGCGCTCGCTGTATCACCTTTGCCGGCAGCGTGAAGCTTTCCATAACACTCGGTTTAAACGCGCGGACCTTGCCCGTAAGCAGTTCCTCGTCGCCCGCCAGAATGCGCACGCGGGCGGCATCGACCGGCCGGCGCACGCGGAAGTTGAGCCTGGTGAGTGCCACGGCCGTAATGCGTCCCGGCAGCGCGTAGCCGGCGATGCCGGCAGGGGAGACCGTGAGCTCGAAGCTCGTGCTCGCAGCACTCGCCCTGGCGTTGCCGCCCAACGCCCACGCCGCTGCAGCCGCACCGGCACGCTCGGACTCGGCCGTCACGTTATCGGCCAGGTCGTGCACGTGCAGCACGTTGCCGCAGGCAAAGATGCCCGGCACGCCCGTCTGCAGGCTCTGGTCCACCACGGCGCCGCGCGTGCGCGGGTCAAGCTCAACACCCGCGCCTACCGAAAGCTCGTTCTCGGGAATCAAACCTACCGAAAGCAGCAGCGTGTCGCACGGAACGATGCGCTCGGTCCCCGGAATGGGCGCCAGATTTTCGTCGACCTGGCTCACCTCGACGGCCTCCACGCGGTCGTGCCCAATCACGCGTGTGACGGTGGTGGACAGGTGCAGCGGAATGCCAAAATCGTCCAGGCAATTCTTTACATTGCGGCGCAGGCCGTTGGCGTATGGCATAAGCTCGTACACGCCCTCGACCGAAATCCCCTCGAGCGTGCAGCGACGCGCCATGATGAGCCCAATGTCGCCCGAGCCTAAAATGACGGCGCGCGAGCCGGGCTTGAGGTTGTCGATGTTGATGTATCGCTGCGCCAGGCCGGCGGTAAACACGCCGGCGGGGCGGCTGCCGGGAATCTTGATCTCGCTGCGCGTGCGCTCGCGACACCCCATGGCAAGGACGACGGCGCGCCCGGTGAGCTGCAACATGCCGGCGGGGCTCATGAGCGTGACGGTGTGTGCCGAGGCATCGCTCGCCGCGCCACTTGCGCCCGTGCCTGCGACTTTGTCCTCGCTTGAGTCGATCCCAATCACCGTACTGTCCAGGAACAGTGCGATATCGGTTTCGCGCACCTGGTCGATAAAGCGCTGTGCGTACTCGGGACCGGTCAGTTCCTGCTTAAAGTGTGAGAGGCCAAAGCCCGGGTGCATGCACTGGCGCAGGATGCCGCCCAGGTGCTGTTCGCGCTCCACGATGGCCACGCGCGCTCCGGCCTTGTGTGCGGCAAGTGAGGCCGCCATGCCGGCAGGTCCGCCGCCGATAACGACTACGTCGAACGCCTGCGTCTGCACGGCGCCAGCAGCAATTGATGCCCTGTCGGCATCTGCGCAAGTGCACTCGACGCCCGATACCGCACCCATATCGATACTCGTCGCCATCCTAGCGCACCCCCTTCAACGGTCCCTCTACCAGCCAGGAGCCATCGTCTTCCAACGGTACCTCGCTGGGATCGCAGCCCAGCTCGCGGGCCAGAATCCGCACCACGCGGCTCTGGCAAAAGCCGCTCTGGCACCGACCCATGCCGGCACGGCAGCGGCGTTTGACGCCCTCGACCGAAACCGCACCCGGGCGGCGTCGAATCGCGGCCACGATTTCGGCCTCGGGCACCGTCTCGCAGCGGCAGACGATCTGCCCCCACGCGGGGTCGGACTCGATCAGCTCTTCCTTGCGCGCAAGCGGCGCACGGTCGAAGTCGTCCGGCGCGCGGCGAATCGGATCCCAATCGGCCCGCTCGCGCAAAGCAACGCCCGCCTCGCGCAGCACCTGCTCCATTCGCTCGGCAATGGCCGGAGCGCTTGCCACGCCCGGCGACTGAATGCCTGCCGCCTGGAACAGGCCTGGCACCACGGCGGACTGCCCAATAAAGAAGTCGTTCGTTCCCTTAATGACCGGACGCCCGCCGGCAAACGCTCGCACCACGCGGCGCGTGTCCAGATCGGGCACCAGCTTGCGCGCGCCGCCCAGCAGCGCGTCGACATCGCTCGCATAGGTCTGCGTGTCGCCCGCCTCGCGCACGGCGGCGGTCGCGGTGATCACCGTGTTGCCGTGGACGGTGCCCGTAACGATGACGCCCTTGGAAACCGGCGTGGGAACGGGGTAGAGCGGCATGAGTGCGCGCGGCTCCTTGTCCAGCACCACAATGTTGCCCTGGCGCCAGACCATCTGGAACTCCTCGGCGCCCGCCATATGCGAGATGTCTGCGGCGCCGTTGCCCGCCGCGTTAATCAAATAGCGGCAGCGCACATCACCGGTCGGTGTCACCAGCGTAAAACGAGCAGTCCCGTCACCGCTCTTGTCGCCAACGTCGGGAGCTACCTCGATCGTCTCCACCGGTGCGGAGCGCACAAACGTCACGCCGTTGGCTACGGCGTTCTCCATCGCGGCGATGGCGACCTCAAAGGGATCGACATAGCCGGTCGAGGGACACCACAGCGCGCACGTGGCCTGGGCGCTGGCACGCGGCTCCAGCTCGTGGATGCGCTCGGCCCCGATGATCGCCAACTCGGGTACGCCGTTTGCCAGCCCGTTGCTTTGCAGCTGCTCCAGCTGCGCGCGGTCTTGGTCGCTAAAGCCCAGCACCATGGACCCGGTGCGGCAAAACAAAAAGCCCAGCTCCTGGGCCCACGTGCCATATAGCTCGCAGCCGCGGGCGTTGACCTGGGCCTTAACCGTGCCCGGCGTCGGATCGTAGCCGGCGTGCACCAGGCCGCCGTTGGCCTTCGACGCGCCTAGGGCAATGTCGTTGGCCGCCTCGACCACGCAGATGGACAGGTCATAGCGTGCGAGCTGCCGCGCGATGGCGCATCCGGTGATGCCCGCGCCCACAATCGCGATATCAAACGTTTCTGTCACAGTGCCTCCAAGACGAGTTGACAGGCTGTCAATAAGGCTATCCTACGGTGTGCGCATCCCCCGCGCAGCGGCAATGCGGCGAACAGCCCCGCTGCATCCGCCAACGGCAGGCGAGGGGAGACTCAGGTCCATCGGTGACCTCGTCTGGCACCCCTGTTGTCAAAGGTTTGTCTCGTTCTGTAACGGTAAGCAGAAGAGTTGGGTTCCAGATGTTACAGATCGAGACGTTTGCCAGGCGGGCCCTCTGTTTGTCTTGATTTGTAACAGTAAGAGTAGAAAATCGGTCCTATGTGTTACAGATTGAGATTTAAAGTCAGGGAGAGGTCATCTGTCTCGATCTGTAACATCTCGGTACCGTTTTGGGGTCTAGATGTTACAGATTTAGATGAACCCATCAGTCGGTTTCGAATGTCTAAATCTGTAACAGTTAGACCTGTTTTTGCCGAGTTGTTGTTACAGATTGAGATATTGGGATTGGACATTTTCCTTTGTCTTGATCTGTAACAGATAGAAGGGTTTCTGGCCCCTAGTTGTTACAGATTGAGATATCTTAACGGAGAGCTCACCGTTCATCTTGATCTGTAACAGTAGGGACTGATTCTGGAGCCAAGATGTTACAGATTGAGATTGTAGTCGGGGAGAGAACGGTTTGTCTAATCCTGTAACATCTGGACCCGGATTCCGCTCTCACCTGTTACAGATTGAGATGTTTCTATCCGCCCATGCCTGCGACCTGCCAAATCGTTAACCCCCGTGTTACACTAACTCGAGTTGTAACTACCCCGAAAGGTATCCGTAATGTCCAAGTACATCTCCGAGCTCATGTCGCCGCAGCTTATGGGCGTCATCTATGCCTTTGTTGGCTTTATCATCGCCCTGTACGTGCTGTCGGTCGTCTATGTGTTTATTGACGCCCGCCGCCGCGGCGCCAGCGCTTACGTGGCATGGGGCATCATTGCCCTCATCCCGTTTGTAGGCCTCATCGCCTACCTGGTCCTGCGCCCGCACTCCTATGCGGCCGACCGCGAGGAGCAGGAGCTGGACATGGCCCTGCGCGAGCGTCAGCTTGCCCAGTACGGCACCTGCCCGCAGTGCGGCGCGCCCATCGAGAAGGACTTTGTCGTCTGCCCGGTGTGCGACACCCAGGTTCGCAACGTGTGCCCCAGCTGCCATCGCCCGCTCGACGCGCACTGGAAGGTCTGCCCCTACTGCCGAACTCGCATCCAGTAGCGCATCCATCGCCGGGCCGGCCGCAAGCCACGGGCCCCGCGCGCCACGCGAACGCCGCGCGCCCTGCACCCGCCCCACGCGATGAAGCATGCGTAGAAATTCGCCCGCCGTGCCATTCAGGTGCGGCGGGCGCTTGTATACCTAGGTAACCTGCCTATAATGATGCAAGTCAAAACGCACGCGCCGGCAAGCGCAATGCACACCGCACGGCGCCAAGCAGCACTTGCACCAGGCATCCGAGAGGAGAAAACATACCCATGAAGGCACTCTACAATGACGGTTCGGTGGCCGAGCTCCCGCAGGACGAGGTCACGCACGTCATCCGCCACTCCGCCGCGCACATCATGGCGCAGGCCATCAAGCGCCTGTACCCCCAGGCCGATTTTGCCTACGGCCCCGCGACCGACAATGGCTTTTACTACGACGTCGACCTGCCCGAGGGCGTCAAGATCAGCGAGGACGACTTCCCCGCGATCGAGGCCGAGATGAAAAAGATCGTCAAGGAGAACCTCAAGTTCACCGTGTACGAGAAGTCCCGCGCCGAGGCCATCGCCCTTATGGAGGAGCGCGGCGAGAAGTACAAGGTCGAGCACATCGGCGATCTGGACGACGACGCCCGCATCACCTTCTACCAGCAGGGCGACTACATCGACATGTGCGTCGGCCCCCACATCTGCTACACCAAGGCTCTCAAGGCCTTTAAGCTCACCGGCGTCTCGGGCGCCTACTGGAAGGGTGACAAGGACAACAAGATGCTCACCCGCATCAACGGCGTCGCCTTTGCCACCAAGGAAGAGCTCGACGAGCATATGCACATGCTGGAGGAGGCCAAGAAGCGCGACCACCGCAAGATCGGCCGCGAGATGGACCTCTTTATGATGCGCGACGAGGCCCCCGGCTTCCCGTTCTTCCTGCCCAACGGCATGATCCTTAAGAACACGCTGCTGGACTACTGGCGCGAGATCCACCACAAGGCCGGCTACGTGGAGATCTCCACGCCGCTCATCATGAACAAGCAGCTGTGGAAGACCTCGGGCCACTGGGACCACTACAAGGACAACATGTACTCCACCGTCATCGACGACGAAGAGTACTGCATTAAGCCCATGAACTGCCCGGGCGGCGTGCTGGTGTACGCCTCCAAGCCGCACTCCTACCGCGAGCTGCCCATCCGCGCCGGCGAGATTGGCCTGGTGCACCGCCACGAGCTGCGCGGAGCCCTGCACGGCCTGTTCCGCGTGCGCTGCTTTAACCAGGACGACGCCCACCTGTTTGTGCGCCCCGACCAGCTGACCGACGAGATTGTGGGCGTGGTCAACCTTATCGACTCCGTGTACCAAAAGTTTGGCTTTAAGTATCACGTTGAGCTTTCCACCCGCCCCGAGGACTCCATGGGTTCTGACGAGGACTGGGAGCGCGCCGAGGAGGGTCTGCGCACCGCTCTGGAGCAGCTGGGCATGGACTACGAGGTCAACGAGGGCGACGGCGCCTTCTACGGCCCCAAGATCGACTTCCACCTGGAGGACTCGCTCGGCCGTACCTGGCAGTGCGGTACCGTCCAGCTCGACTTCCAGATGCCGCTCAACTTTGATCTGGAGTACGTGGATGCCGACGGCACCAAGAAGCGCCCCATCATGCTGCATCGCGTGTGCTTTGGCTCCATCGAGCGCTTCATCGGTATTCTGATCGAGCACTTTGCGGGCAAGTTCCCCACCTGGTTGGCTCCCGTGCAGGTCAAGGCGCTTCCCGTCTCCGAGAAGAGCCGCGACTACGCCCACGAGGTGTGCGCCAAGCTGGAAGAGGCCGGCATTCGCGTGGTCTGCGACGATCGCGACGAGAAGATCGGCTACAAGATCCGCGAGGCCCGCAGTATCGACCGCGTGCCCTATATGCTCATCCTGGGCGAGAAGGAGGTCGAGGCCGGCAACATCTCCGTCCGCGATCGTTCCAACGAGACCGTTCCGATGAGCGTTGACGAGTTTGTTGCCAAGGTGACCGAGGAGATTAAGACTCGCGCCTAAGACAAACTGCACAACAATTAACAAAGGCGACCGTCTACAAAGGGCGGTCGCCTTTTTCATACCCAAATAAGAAAAGCCGCTGGTTGAGCGGTTTTTTTGTTGCACAAAAAGGTACAACTTGTCTAATCACTATTCCGATATGGCTGCGCAGATTCCTTCGTCCCTGTCGAAGGTCGGCCTAGCGACTGATTCCTTTGCGAAGATTACGGCTATGGCTCAGCAGAATCAGCTTAATGCTTTGTGTTCATACCTTGAAGCGATTGATTCCATAAAGTGGAATCAGATTGGGCCCGCTTATTCGGCTTTGGACAACGTTGGCTTTGGCGAGATCGACGGAGAGGGCATCGAGGATGATGCCGAGTAGCATGGGCTATATGACCACCGTCATCAAGGTGCTTAAGATTGGAGATGAGCGCGGCTCATTTTCAGAACTGATGGAACGAGACGATTCAGCTGCTTGATTAGCGACGTGGCTTGACATGTGTTTTAGAGGGATACAATTGGCCAAGCATTTCAGTTCAAATTAAGGTGGGCCCATGTTTGAGAAAGAGCAGGCTGGATTTAACTTTCTTAAATCCAAAGACGTGTACGCTATCTTGGATGGAGATGCGTCATTTCGTTCAGACGCGCTTGATGAAGAGGTCTCCCTTCCGTATCAATCGGGCCCTAAGTTAGTTGAAGTGCTCAATAAGTTTGGAATAGACGCTTCGTATGGTTCATCTAGCCGGTGGATGTATGTTGAAGCCCTGCTCGAGCATTGTATCGAGAATAATCGTGTTTCTGATATGTTGGCCTATTTCTTTAACCTCGCGCGCTTCCAAAAAGAGTTTTCTGGCCTGACGCCGGAGGAAATAAAACGGAGACATGCCGTGATTGTTGAGGGTGCTATCGCTGCCATTAACAGCATTCTATTCTTTGGTGGGCATGAGCTGAGATGTTTCGGTAATAACTACGTCATTACGTCAGTCGATGACGTGCCCGCGATGTCTATTCCTTCAATCAACACGATTGACCGTTCTTATATTAAAGATATGGCCAATAGAGCCCAGGAAGATATTGAACTTGGGAATTTCGATAGCGCTCTCACTAAAGCGAGAACATTACTAGAAGAGGTCTTCTGTTGGGCTATCGAACGCAAAGGAGAACGGCCTTCGAGCAGCGGCGATGTCGGAAAAATGTTCTCTCAAGTCAAATGCCTCTATAATATTCATGCTGATAAGACAATGGATAGGAGAATTTGTGACTTGGTAAATGGACTCAATAAAATTGTCGACTCAATTGGTCAGATGAGAAATAAACAGGGCGATGCTCACGGAGTGGGGGCATCAAGGGTGAACATCGAGGACTATCATGCAAGGCTTGCTGTGAACGCTGCTGCCAACGTTGCGGATTTTGTGCTGTCGGTTGTTCATCGAGCGGAGAGAGATAGACACTAAGGTTTTTACGATGGTGTGTCGAATTGGCTAGTGGTCATCAGTTTGTTCGGCCGTCTTTGGTATTACAGCTCATCGTGGTTATGGCTGTTGAGGTGGCTAATTAACTGGTATCGATTGTGCCTAATAACGAATGTCTTGAATTGTTGTCCGCATCGGCGCTTAGAATCTAACCGGAGCAGCACGGACAGATTTAGCTTCAGGTACCGTCAATATTCTTTCTCAAATTGATTTTGCCGTCCTCGACACCGTTCTCTTCTAGCCCTCCGCCTTTTCCTTCAGCTCGTCCAACTCCTCTAGTTTGGACATGTCCAGGCACCTCCTCTTGTCCCAATCGTGCACCACTATGTACTTCAGCCCCGTCGTCATCAGCATGGGGACTGAGTTGCCGTCTGAGAAGGTCGCGACGACCCTCTTCCTCCTCCTGATCTCGCGGTTGATGCGCTCGATTCCATTGTCCGTTCTGGTCCGGCGCCAGCGCTCGGGCGGGAATTCCGTGTAGGTCAGCGTCTCGGCGAACCCGCCGCGCACCGTCCTCGCGGCCGCTCGAGCCACATCGACCCCAACTCGTCCGCTAGCTCCTCGGCCTTCTTGCCGCATGCCTCGCACGATTCCTGCGCGTGGATCGCCTTCAACATGCGCGCCACGGCCTTTCGCCTGGTCACGGGAACCCTTCCCAGCACGTTGCGGTAGTGTCTCAAGGAGCTTTGTAAAAGGGGGCTCATTATTTCGGATGAACATGTCTATAAGTTGATGGCCACGTCGGATTGGTTTGACCGTGAGCTTGTCCTCTTAAAATGGGATGGCGGAAAAAGGAGGCAAGGGTCTTTCCGCTTCCCACTCATCGCCGATGATATTCCTAGGGTCATTTCAAGTAGAAGGCTCGCGGGCATATGGCTGCGCTAAAACGTAATTGACTACTGGGAGGATTATCTGAACCGGGCAGTTGATGATCAAAAGAAACGATTTAAGCTCGAAAAGGAAATTGGGAAACGAATCGAAAAGCTACTAAACTAGCTATTTAACTTTTTTCTAAACTGGTTCAATTAACGCTAATCGCCTGTTGCGCCTGACTTCATTTGCGGAACTGGAGCCAACTATGATCGAGCAAAAACAGAACGGAGCGGCCTCGATCGATATTGCCGATATATTGGTTGCGATTTTAACTTCAGCTGCACTTCCTGTAGTTTCTCACATGCTTACTCTTGTGTTTGGGGATAGCTCACTGTGGTCGGTCGATCGCCTGATGATTCTCTATTTCTCTTCTCTTTCTGGATGGATATTACGAGAGAGTTTTCGGCTTGCAATGGTACAAAGTGGGCTAAAGGCCAGGGGCTATACTTTTATGGATTCTGACGCGGCCGGTAATGCGGTATGGACTTTTCCCGTTATGGTCGCACTTTTCTGCTGGGATACGGTTCCGGGGCTTATGGCTTTGTTGGTTATTTATTGCGCCGCGGCTTTCTTTCTATCTAAAAACAAAGGCATTATTTGCATTGATGCCGATAAGATGTGCTTTATTGGGGTTACGGCGTCCTTGACCGTTTCGCTAACTGAGGGATTGCTCCCGATTCAAGAAGTCGATATTTCCGGGACGGTCGTATTAATTGTTTTCATACTATTGCTTGTTTATTTAATAGCCTCTAACTATTTGGTTGATCGCATTCGAATTTGGCATAGGGAGCGCAAGCGTTAAAGCAGAATATGCTACAGATCTTGATTGACTAATTCTTCGTTATTTCAATTAGGAGCTCAGGCTTGTGTGTGTATCTTTGCACGCGAAATGGAGCATCCGTCTTGTTTTTCGTTTGTTTTTGATATACGCGCTAATAAGTAAAATAAGGCTAACACATGATTAAAAGAGTTATTTCTGAGTTAGTCCCAAGTGCACTAGCTGTTCTTGCTTTCTTTGAGCTTGTCTTCCCCAAAGTTGCCGAACGTGCTTTCGATCATGTCCTTAATAGGCGAATGGCGGAATTTAAATCCATCTTGGATACTTTTCTTGAGGCCTATAAGGATGAGCTTGCGCGCGCTTCATCTGCTCATAGGTTGATTTTCGATCAAGAGATACGTTTTTTGACAAAACGGACAATTTGCTGGCGAAGCTAATCCTGCTAATCCAAGAGATGCGGGATGCAATATTGGGTTCTGACTTTGGCGAACTGGAGAAGAGCTGTTTCCTTCGCTACCTTGAGATTATTCCCGAACTTAAGAATGCCGTGCTCGTGTACGAACCGGGGGTGCGTTTGTCACCAATGGAAATTGGCCCAGTTTGCACTGATTGCCATGCTCTAATTGGACAAATGTAAATGGCGTTTCGAGACATTGCCGAACTCTTTCGCGGTAGCGTATAGGGTCCCGTGCGATTCGCGAGCTCTTCCCTTGATATCATGGTCATAGCGTTTTATTTGCCGACCTTTATCGGAGATGCCCTATGGTCCAGATCGATCCGATGGAATATCCAAAGTTTTCCGATTATTCATCCCATGCCCAGTCTTCTCCCAATATTCCTGTTGGGAGTACGGGGATGATCGAGACTCTAAGAACGATTCTGGATGCCTTAAAGCGCGGTCAATCCCTAGACGATGCCATTTCAATTGAGGGCTCAACGGCCAAACTTTCTCTTGGCGAAGCTTGTCTTGCCCTGAGTCCGTGCGGATTGGTTGTTAAGGCTGCTGAGGGATACACTCCTTCTGCGGAAGCGGACCGTTGGATTGACACGGGAGATAACTCCTATCTGGCTGCGTGCCTGGCATGTCGTTGTAAATTCTTTAGCGGCATGATTGACGTGCTGGGCACGCCAAAGACTTCGGGCGAGCTGCGTTTAATCGCCAATGCCGAGTATGGAATGAGCTGGACCAAGAAGAGCGAGGTTCAGCGCCGTCTAAAATGGGCTCGCGAGCTCGGCCTTGTTGAATATCGAGAATACGAAGGATGTCGATATGCACGGACCCCTCTAGGTGACCAATGGGTTTCTCAGATTGAAGTGGAACCCAAGGGCGTCTTGGAGGAATCTGCTTCCTTAAACTGGGATGAGCCTTCAAATTGGGCCGTCGACCTTGCTTTAAATGCTAAACAATCTAATCGTTCGGATTCTATTGGATTTTTCGCTGGTGGAGCATCCGGTTTTATTGATGTCACAGCTGAGCTTCTTTCCATCGTTAAAAACGGTGGTGATGAGTCTGCAATCGTTCAGTTTTCTAACTTGTCCTATAAACTTTCCGAAAGCTCAACCAGGGCGGCGATTTCTTCACTTTCAAAATTGGGCTTTGTGCAGCGGTCATCACTTACGACGTACGAATTAACTTCAATTGGTGACGCTTGGCTGTCTGAAAAATCTGCAATTAATTTTGCTTGCTGTTTTCATGCAGCGTTCTCTTGGGTATTTGAGCTTTTGCCGCTTGTTGGCCACAGCGCGTTTGATGTTAGGTCAATCCAGCTGCATCTATTCGAACGTTTTAACGTCAACATCTCCCATGATGCGCTAAGAAAGCGTCTTAATGTGTTGTTGAAAGCCGGCTTGCTTAAAAAGAGAAGCCAGATGAGTTATCAGGCAACTGAGCACTGCGACTCATTTTTGAGTGGATATGGGTTTAATTTCATCGTTGATTCCATTGGCAAACAGGGGACGGGACCTGAGCAGCCCGTGGCTACCGATGTCGACAAACTGATTACAGAGCTTTGGGATGCTTCGCGCGATTCCGGTCATCCCGATCGGCTGGAACGAGCTGTGGAGCGGTGCTTTAGTCGCCTTGGGTTTAGAACGACTTTGTTGGGCGGGTCTGGTGATACAGATGTTTTAGCGGTCGCGAATGCTGCTTCGAGATTTTCTTATTCCGTGGTAATTGATGCCAAATCAACCTCTAATGGCGGGGTCTCTGCCTCACAAGTCGATTTTGATACCCTTGAGCTGCATCGTCGTAAACACGATGCGTCGTTCATCGCCGTTGTGGGGTCAAGTTTTTCTGAAAAACGGATCTGCGATAGGGCCAAGGAACATGACGTCGCGTTGTTTGGAATTAGCGAGTTGGAAAAGCTTCTTAAGCTTCAAGAGGAGATTCCGCTCGTCTCTCAAGACTACAAAGTTCTCTTCGAGTATTCGGGGTCTATCGATCTTGGTTTATTGGAACCCGCTATTGCCCGCTTTAGGCGAACAACCAAGCTGCTCGATTTGGTGCTCAGGGCGTTGCTTTCTCAAAACGAAGATAAAGAATTTGGCGGGTTGATGTCTAAGCGGGATGTTTACTGGTTCATGAAAAACGGAACGTCCTCAATTGAAGATTTGTCGATCAGCGAGGTTGGGGAAATGCTCGAGTTCCTGTCCTCTCCTTTTGTTGGGTGCATTGGCAAGGATAAAGACGGATATTACGCTGTGGGATCTTTCGATGATGCCGCTAAGAGGCTTGTTCTGCTGGCCAAGGCGTGTAATGGGTAGCGTTGGCTTGGTCGGGAACCTGATCTCACGTGCCCTTGTTTACTTGATGCGGTTTTGGGGATTCATATTTCGCCACGATTAAGAAAAACTGTTCCAAATCGAGGCCAGTTATGTCGAATTGAGCAATTAAGTATCCAATGATGGGGTCACCGTGGACCCTAAGCGAGTCGGAGCCAAAAAAGTCCCTGTTATTGCGAGCGGCGGCCCTTTGTTTTAATTAGGAGTTTATGGGCACGGAGGCGTTTGCTTCTGTCTGGGCTGCTTACTAGCTGTTTTCTGGCGCAGGTGATAGTGGGCTATTCCAGGCTGCAGCATGGCAACATCAAGATTGCCATGAAGCAACTCGGGCAGAGTCCGAAAACATGTAGTAGGCCGACAAGAACCAGTCGGCGTAGATTCCCATCCTGTACGGTAAAGGCGCTTCCATTGGATCGCTCTGCTCACCAGGCAGGCCATGGTAGCAGTCGGCTGCGTTCATACGGAGATAGCCGTCCGTTTGTTCGTCGATGTGCACCTTTTTGTACGAGAATTTCAGCAGGTAGGAGAAGTCGTTCTATATTGAAATCGCCTTTGAGTTATCCTGTCGTGCAATGAAAAACAGAGACTATCCGTAGTCTCTGTTTTTGTAAGGGGGTTCCTTTCAAAAGGAGGGCATCCCCTATTTTTGATTTAATCGTGCTGCTGACTGGATTGAAATGCTGGAAGTCATGCCGTTGGGCGTTGTCGTTTCCCGTCAAACTTGGAAAGAATGAATAATGGGGAAATGAGAAACTGTGAAGTTGGAATTGGATGACATTGGGGGCGGCGACGCAATTCTAGCGCCATCTTCGATTAACAGTGAGGCAGATAGGGGATAGGCCATGGCTGAAACGTTCAATCCCAAGAACATCATCGTCACGGGCGGCTGCGGCTTCATCGGCAGCAACTTCGTGCACAACGTCGTGAACAACCACCCGGGCGTCCACGTCACCGTCCTGGACAAGCTGACCTACGCCGGCAACCCCGAGAACATCGCCGGGCTTCCCGCCGACCGCGTGGAGCTCGTCGTGGGCGACATCTGCGACGCCGAGCTGCTCGATAGGATCGTGCCGGGCCACGACGCGATCGTGCACTACGCCGCGGAGTCCCACAACGACAACTCCATCGCCGACCCGGAGCCGTTCCTTCGCACGAACGTCGAGGGCACCTTCCGCCTTCTGGAGGCCGTGAGGAAATACGGCATCCGCTACCACCACGTCTCCACCGACGAGGTCTACGGCGACCTGGCGCTCGACGACCCGGCGAAGTTCACCGAGGAGACGCCCTATAAGCCGTCTTCCCCGTACAGCTCCACCAAGGCCAGCTCCGACATGCTCGTGCGCGCCTGGACCCGCACCTACGGGCTTCGCACGACCATCTCCAACTGCTCCAACAACTACGGCCCCTACCAGCACGTGGAGAAGTTCATCCCCAGGCAGATCACCAACATCGTCGACGGCGTCCGTCCCAAGCTCTACGGAAAGGGCGAGAACGTCCGCGACTGGATCCACACCGAGGACCACTCCTCGGCCGTCTGGGACATCCTGACCAAGGGCCGCATGGGGGAGACCTACCTCATCGGCGCAAATGGCGAGAGGAACAACATCACGGTCCTGCGCATGATCCTCGAGGCGATGGGACGCGACCCCGATGACTTCGACTGGGTCGCCGACCGCCCCGGCCACGACCGCCGCTACGCCATCGACAGCGCGAAGCTCCAGCGCGAGCTGGGCTGGAGGCCGGCCCACACCGACTTCGCCGAGGGCCTGAAGCAGACGATCGACTGGTACGTCGCCAACGAGTCCTGGTGGCGCCCGGCCAAGGAGGCCACCGAGGCCCGCTACCGCTCCCAGGGTCAGTAGGGGGCGTGGCGCTGGGTTTTTGACGTTGTTAATGCGCGCCTGTCAGATTCGCATTGCAATGGGTTGCTTGGGTTTTGGTGCCCCGTGCGATGGCATTGATATGCTTTTGCATGTGACCTAAGAGTTGCCGTGCCGACTAAAGTGCCGTCGACCTAAGGAAGTTATTCCAAATAGATCAAGCGGCTTTATCGGCTTCGGGCCATTTATTCGCCATGGTTCTTTTGCTTTTAGCCACGATATCCTGATTCTTGCCAGTATTGTTTTTGTATGCCTGTTCGTATTTCCTAATCTGGTCTTTGTATTCCTTAATGAGGACCTCTAAGGATTCATCGAGAAACAGCAGCATTTCGCTCCCGTCATATCCATCTACTGTATCGTCCATGAATCTGCATCCCGAGAGCGGGATATCGCAGGAGCATTTGCCGATCAGATTTTCTAGTATTTCTAGTCGACGGAGCAGTACTCCTGCATCGTCAAGAATGTCAAGCCAGCTTCGTACCTCTTTGCAAAACAGCATGTTGATTCCTTTCGCGTTATGGCTTCGCATGACGTAAGGAATCTAAAGATTCGTGCGGACACATATGCGCCTATCATTAATTGGTCCAAAGTTTTATGCATGAGCGTGGCGTTGTCACTTCGATGTGCGGGCGAAAAGCTATGGAGACTTCCGGTTGCCTTGTGTCAAGTCCAAAATTGGAGTAAATTTGTGTCAGTGAAATTGACGTGGAGCTCCTACGGGAACCACGTCCACCTGAAAGGCGGTCTCCGTTTGGCGGCCGCCTTTCGCATTTTCTATGAGGACTTGTGTCTAAGCCGTTTCTTACGATTGAGGAGCAGGTTGGACTGCTTATTTCTCGTGGCCTCATCGCCGATTCGGAAACTGATCGCCTTTTGATGAGGGTGATCTAACCTTCGGTAATCTCGAGCACTTTTTAATTTAATGAAACCTCAAGGAAAGAAAGACGTCGCGAAGATGATTGCACTTTCAACTCGTGAACTCAACGCTCCTAATCCGGGCTTCCTTGAGGTAAATGACATGAGGACGCATCTGGAGGTGCTTGTAAAGTTTCGCAATATTTGTGCTCATGACGAGCGCTTGTACTGCGCCAAGGTTGGTGGAAGAAAAGACGTTAATTACCTCAAGATGACCTGGATGCTCGAGCACTACTTAACTCACTCGGAATTCATGGAGTATTTGAAGGACTTGTTGGGGCTTATTTCTACGGTTGTTAACGACGCCTCTATTGGACACGTCTTGTCTGGACTTGGATATCGAGAGTTCAATGCTCAGCTCCAAAGGAGATTGTGCTAACTGAAATCGAAGTTCGCATACAATGATAATCAATACAAAGAAGTTGGTTGAGATCTTCTTATCGGGGACGCATTCGCTGAGTGTGCCCCCGTTTTCTTTATGGCCGAAGTGGCGTATATTCCGATAGGACGCTTGTCGCTCTGCCATTTGCTGCGAGGATGGGTTTATATTGGAGCATTTCGCATTAACTGAAAGCTGAGAGTCCTTCGGGTAACGTTTTCTGTTGTGTTGAAGGCTTATTACATGAGCTGTTTCCGGAAGTGCGGGGGGGAAATCGAGACCTGTCGACCACGATCGGTTATTCGTCATTAAAACCGCAGGTCACAATTGTTTAAAAGTGTGGCTTGGTTGGCTTGAAGTCGTTTCCCCCGCACTTCTGAGAACCGATGCCGGAAGTATGCGTCAAATTCTGGAAACTCTGAGCACACGCCCTATTTTATCCAAAGAACCCGCATGTAGATTGATTGCGGTGTTCCCGCGTGGTCGGCGTGTTTCAAATTTGCCGCATACTTCCGGATTTAACGTTCTGATGCAGCGCGTGCTGACGTATTTACTTGGCAAATTACTGCAATTTAGTGGGGTAAGTCGTTGAGTCACCCAAGTGTCATTCATTGCCCCGCCGTCCGCCGATTGCAAAAACGATTTACGCCGAATTGTTCGCTTGTCCCAGCGTACTTCGATTTGTTACGGATCCAATCTCGTTACACTAATAGATGCTGCTACCAGGCCATTTTCTGGTGCAGGTCTATTGGCTTTCCGTGGAGATCGGAGCGGCCATGTCAGTCGTTTTGTCCAGTCATCATCGTCGCCACATTCTGCTTGTCGCTATGGCCTGCCTATGCGTTTTGCTGAGCGGGCCTTCTTATGCCGCGGGTGCGGATAGCCTTACCATCGCGGGCCAGACCTACGACGAGCCCGGTGTCTCGGGCCCCGGCTGGGCCTGGACCGATGCTGGCCATCTGCAGCTTAATTGCTACGCGGGCGAGGCCATTGGCGCGGAGGGCGATCTGGTGGTAACGCTGGCGGGCCAAAACGTTGTGGACGAGGCACAGGCCGAGGATGCGGACATGCGTACGAGCGGCCTTGAGGTGTGGGGCAACCTTACGCTTTGTGGCGCGGGCTCGCTGCGCGCGACGGGTTCGCAGTGCGGCGTCTTTGCGCTGAGCGCGCTGGTGATCGACGGCTGCTTGGTCGATGGCCGGGCTGACGGCAGGGCATGATCGATGCCTCGGTGGCCGGCGTGCGCGGTGCCACTGTTACCGTGCGGGGCCGCACGCACTGCTAGCAGTGGATCGGGCGATGACTGCCGCTTCTTTGGCGTGTACGCCTCCGATGGCCAGTTTGCCGTGGATGCCTCTTGGGTGGATGCGACGGGCGCAAACGCCGGTGTTGCCTGCGAGACGGTTCACTTACGTCGGCGCAGTTTGTGACGCCGATGGGTGGGGCGTTTGGTAGCACCAGCGTGATTGATGCCAACGGGTCTGTGACGCAGCATGTGGTAATTGAGCTCACGGGCGCCAATCCGCCGGCAGGGTAGACCAAGCCCGGTACCGATGAGCCCGCCGGCGGCGATCCCGCGGGGGATACAAAGCCCGGTAGCGAAGAAAAGCTTGGAGATGAGACCAAGCCCAGCGAAGATTCCGCCCCCACGCCTGATCCGTCTCACAAGCGGGACGTAAAGCCCGCGCCCGCGTCCACCAAGACGCCTGCGATCAAGACTGCCAAGAAGACCAAGCCCGCATCGACGCCGGCCGCCGTGCTCCCCAAAACCGGCGACGGCGATTGGATAATTGTTTCCCTGGCATGCGTAACGATGGGGATGCTGCTACTTTGTTTAGCTTTACTGGCTGCGAAGTGATTGTCGCTAGACATGCCTCAAGTGGCTCATTAGTTTCCACGCGCATCTACCCTGCGACCTATGGCGTGTCCGTTGACGCCGCTGGCGAGAACGTGACTTACCACGCGCTCAACATCCAGGCGACTCGTCGCATATCGGCGCTATACTTCAGCCGTTGCCCACGATGCGGGAAACATCCGCATCGTGGGCTTTTGTTTTGAAGGGACGGTGTCACGTGGACGCACAACAGCTAGAAGAGGCCTGGGCTGCAAGGGCTGGCGCGCGCGAGGTGCGACTGGTTGCAGCCTCGCATGTGCCGGCGGCGCTTTCGCTTCTGGGGATTGTGCGCCCCGGCGATCGCCTGGTGGCCTTTGCGGATGACTTTGCCGAAGCGTTTGCTTGCGGCTTTGAGGGCTGCGATGTCGTGCTGGTGGGCTCGCCGTCCGCCGAGGAGTTTGCTGCTGCGTCCGAGGGCTTTGATGCTTCGCTTGATGCCGAGGGGCCGCACCTGTGGTGGTTCGCCAACTCCATTGGCGCGTTCGGTCTGCGTGTGCCCGATTTGCGCGCGTTAGGCCGCGCCGCGCGTGAGGCCCATGCGCTGCTGGTTGTTGACAACACCGTGGCTGACGTCTTTGGCTGCAATCCGCTGAGCTTGGGCGCCGTACTGTCGCTCGAGGCACTCGACCGCGTGTGTGCCGGTAAGGCCCCGCGTAAGCTCGTTGCCGCTTCGGTGGCGCGATCGCAGCTCAAGCGCCATCGTGTGGATGCCGCGGCTGAGTGCGCGCATGCGTTGTTTGCGGGCTGCGGTGCGTCGGCGTTCGATCTTTCTGCTGACGAGGCCGATGTGCTGGAGCGTGGGCTTTCCTCGCTCGACGCTCGCATGCAGGCTCACTTCGATCGCGCCCGTGCGCTGGCCGAGTATCTGGCCGCGAACGAGATGGTGCGCAACGTGCGCTATCCCGGGCTGAGCTCGCATCCTGACCATGCGGTTGCAACGGGAATCCTCGAGCATGGCTTTGGACCGGCAGTTGAGTTTGACCTTATCGAGCGTGGCGCGGGAGAGCTGTTCGACGCTTTGCCGGGGGAGTTCCGCACATCGCCTGCCGGCGGCGCAACGACGCGTCTTTCGGCCCCACGTGGCAAGCAGGGGGGCACCATCCGCCTCTTCGCCGGCACCGACGATCCCCTGACGGTAGCCGCTGCCCTCGATAACGCCCTCCGACAGTAGCTAATCTGTTGACTCATCGGGGCGCGTGCCACGAAAACGGCCTATCTACTACGTTTAAGCCCTAAGGGTCGACCATAATCGACTTTTTTGAAAATTGATAAACTGTCTACCAGCGGTTTTGTTTTCTTAATTTACGGTCTGGTCGGCGGTATTCGACTAAACGTAGTAGATAGGCCCGTTTTGTGTCTCGCGTCATAATTCGTGGGGGCAGTGGACTAAAAATCAGTTCCAAAAAGTCTACTCTGTGTTGATAGTGGCGATGAGGACGTCGGCTTTGGCAGCTATGACCTGGTTTATGTCGGCCTGCAGCTCCTCGTAGGCCGCTATGGCTCGCTCGCCGGCAGGGGTGAGCGAGCTCCCGCGGGCGCCGTCGCGCTCGATGAGCTTGCACCCCAGCTGCCCCTCGGCCTCGTTCACAATGCGCCATGCCTTGGAATAGGCCATGCCCATGCTCTTGGCGGCGCGGTTGATCGAGTGTTCGCGGGCGATACCCTGCAGCAGCAAGACGCAGCCGTGGCCGAACACGCCCGGCAGATCTTTGTCGCACGACTGAATGACCAGTCGCGCCGTCGTCTTGTACTCCATGCGCTCCACGTCTCTCCGCTAAAGTGTCTGCTGGGCAAACGCAAAGCCTGCGTTAAACCCTCGTGTGCTCTTCTTAAATCATGCATTGTAGCAGTCAAAGTGCGTTAAGATACTTGCCCAGTATTGGGCGCCCAAGGTTGGGCTGGGTCCTACGAGGCCTGCAGCCGACCGGTCGCATGGAAAAAGGAGAAACATGGCTACGTTCTTTCCCGGTGAGTCCCACACGTTTTCGGAGTATCTGCTGGTCCCTGGTTATTCGTCCTCGCAGTGCATCCCCAACAACGTCTCTCTTAAGACGCCGCTAACCCGCTTTAAGCGCGGCGAGAAGCCGGCAATCACCCTGAACATCCCCATGGTTTCCGCCATCATGCAGTCCGTCTCGGGCGTCGACATGGGTGTCGCGCTCGCTACCGAGGGTGGCCTGTCCTTCATTTACGGTTCCCAGACCCCCGAGTCCGAGGCCGCCATGGTCAAGGCCGTCAAGGATCACAAGGCCGGCTTTGTCCAGTCCGATTCCACGCTGACCCCCGATATGACCATGGAGCAGGTCATCGAGCTCAAGGAGAAGACCGGTCACTCCACCATGCCGGTCACCGACGACGGCACTCCCAAGGGCAAACTCCTGGGTATCGTTACCAGCCGTGACTATCGCCCCAGCCGCGATGACCACCAAAAGAAGGTCTCCGAGTTCATGACCCCGCGTGAACAGCTCATCGTGGGCGACAAGAACATCAGCCTCAAGGTTGCCAACGACGTCATCTGGGATAACAAGCTCAACGCCCTGCCCATCGTCGACGACAACGATCACCTTATGGGCATCGTCTTCCGCAAGGACTACGACAGCCACAAGACCAACCCCAACGAGCTGCTCGACGGCGACAAGCGCTACATGGTCGGCGCCGGCATCAACACCCGCGACTATGCCGAGCGCGTGCCGCTGCTCATCGAGGCCGGCGCCGATGTCCTGTGCATCGACTCTTCCGAGGGTTTCAGCGAGTGGCAGAAGCGCACCATCGAGTGGATCCGCGCCAACTACGGCGAGGACGTCAAGGTTGGTGCCGGCAACGTCGTTGATGCCGAGGGCTTCCGCTTTTTGGCCGACTGCGGTGCCGACTTTATCAAGGTGGGTATCGGCGGCGGTTCCATCTGCATTACCCGCGAGACCAAGGGCATCGGCCGTGGCCAGGCCACCGCGCTGATCGACGTCTGCCGCGCTCGCGACGAGTACTACGAGGAGACCGGCGTCTACGTGCCCGTGTGCTCCGACGGCGGTATCGTCTACGACTACCACATGACGCTCGCCCTTGCCATGGGTGCCGACTTTATGATGCTGGGCCGCTACTTTGCCCGCTTTGACGAGAGCCCGACCGAGCGCGTCAACGTCAACGGTCAGTACATGAAGGAGTACTGGGGCGAGGGTTCTGCGCGTGCCCGCAACTGGCAGCGCTACGACCTGGGCGGCGCCGCGAAGCTCAGCTTTGTCGAGGGCGTCGACTCCTACGTTCCCTACGCCGGCTCCCTTAAGGACGGCGTGGGCGGCACGCTCTACAAGATCAAGTCCACGATGTGCAACTGCGGTGCCCTCTCGATCCCCGAGCTCCAGAAAAAGGCACGCCTGACCCTGGTGAGCTCGACCTCGATTGTCGAAGGCGGCGCCCACGACGTAGTCGTCAAGGATTCGCAGCAGTCTGTGTCTTATCGATAGGATAAGAGCCGCACATAAAGGTTGAGTTCCAACCACGTTATTAAGATAAAGCGAGATGCCTGCAAGTCGCAGGCATCTCGCTTGTCGTATTTGCTATCATCAGTCAAGTTAACCTTAGGGTCGGTCGGCTTGGCTTTGTTCGCTACAAGTTCCGCACACAAAGAAGAGCACTTAATGTGCTCTTCGTCTTGCGCAGGACTGTCCGCAGTAGCGAATAAAGCCAAGCCGACCGACCCCAGCTAAGATTAAAGGAGCTGATATGTGCGATTGCACAGATCATAAGGACGAGATCCCTGCCTACGACGCGCAGGCCATTGAGTCCAAGTGGATGAAGGCCTGGGAGGACTCCAACCTCTTTGCCGTCGACACCGACGCCAGCAAGCCCAAGAAGTACGTGCTCGAGATGTTCCCGTATCCTTCGGGCGACCTGCACATGGGTCACGCGCGCAACTATACCATCGGCGATGCCATGGCCCGTCAGGCCCGTATGCGCGGCTTTGACGTGCTGCACCCCATTGGCTTTGACGCCTTTGGCCTGCCCGCCGAGAACGCCGCAATCAAGCACAACACGCAGGCTGCCGCCTGGACGTATAAGAACATGGACCAGGCGCTCGCCACGATGAAGCGCATGGGCTTCTCCTACGATCTGGATCGCATGGTCAAGACCTGCAGCCCCGACTACTACCGCTGGGGTCAGTGGATCTTTGAGAAGATGTGGGAAAAGGGCCTGGTCTACCGCAAGAAGAACCCGGTCAACTGGTGCCCCAACTGCAAGACCGTTCTGGCCAACGAGCAGGTTACCGAGGGCAAGTGCTGGCGCTGCGGCACCGAGCCCGAGAAGCGCGACCTTGAGCAGTGGTACTACAAGATTACCGAGTACTCCCAGGAGCTGCTCGACGATCTGGAGAAGCTCCCCGGCTGGCCCGAGCGCGTTAAGCAGATGCAGGCCAACTGGATCGGCCGCTCCGAGGGCGCCGAGGTCGACTTTACCCTGTGTGATGCCAACGGCGATCCCATCGAGGGCGACGAGGGCAAGATCACCGTCTTCACCACGCGTGCCGACACGCTCTTTGGCGTCTCCTTCTTTGTCCTGGCTCCCGAGTACGCTCGTCTGCACGAGCTCGTCGAGGGCACGGAGTACGAGGAGGCCGTGACCAAGATCGTCGAGGACTCCAAGCATATCTCTGCCGTCGAGCGTGCCCAGGGCACCCTCGAGAAGCACGGTGCCTTTACGGGCCGCTACGTGGTTAACCCCGTCAACGGCGAGAAGGTTCCCGTGTGGGTTGCCGACTATGTCGTTGCCGATTACGGCACCGGCGCCGTCATGGCCGTTCCCTGCGGCGACCAGCGCGACTTTGAGTTTGCCCGCAAGTACGACCTCCCGATCGTCCCGATCATCCTGGACGATGACGACCGCGCTGCCGTCGAGGCCAGTGGCGAGACCATCGATACCTTCCATGCCGAGACCGTCGACTGGGATTGCGCCCACGCTGCCGAGGGCACGCTCGTCCAGTCCGGCAAGTACACCGGCATGCGCGGCGGTAAGCACTCCGAGGGCGAGGCTGCCATCGTGGCCGACCTCGAGGCCATGGGCTGCGGTCGTCGCAAGGTCGAGTTCCGCCTGCGCGACTGGCTCATCAGCCGTCAGCGCTATTGGGGCAACCCCATCCCGGCCATCCATTGCGAGCACTGCGGCATTGTGCCCGTGCCCGAGGACCAGCTGCCGGTGACGCTGCCCGAGAACCTGGACCTGGGCGCCGGCGAGACCCTCGCCGAGTGCAAGGACTTCTACGAGACCACTTGCCCGGTCTGCGGCCGCCCGGCCAAGCGTGAGACCGATACCATGGACACCTTCACCTGCTCCAGCTGGTATTACCTGCGCTATACCGACCCGCACAACACCGAGCTGCCCTTCTCCCGCGAGGCGGCAGACCGTTGGATGCCCGTCGATAACTACATCGGCGGCATCGAGCACGCCATTTTGCACCTGCTCTACAGCCGCTTCTTTACCAAGGCGCTGCGCGACCTGGGTCTGCTCAGCGTGGACGAGCCCTTTACCAACCTGCTGTGCCAGGGCATGGTCAAGGACGAGAACGGCGACACCATGTCCAAGTCCAAGGGCAACGTCGTGCCTCCGAGCTCGGTTATCGAGCCCTACGGCGCCGACACCATGCGTCTGGCGATCCTGTTTATCGCCCCGCCCGAGAAGGACTTTGACTGGGATCCCAAGGCCGTCGAGGGTGCCAACCGCTTTATCAAGCGCGCCTGGCGTATCGTGTGGCAGCTTGTCCAGTCGGGTGATGCCAACGTTGCCTTCGACAAGTCCGTGCTCGACGAGACCGCGATGAAGCTCTATCGCGAGCGTCACCGCACCATCGCCAAGTGCACCGAGGACTTCGATCGCGGCCAGTTTAACACCGCGATCTCGGCCGTCATGGAGCTCGTCAACGCGGCGAGCGCCTACCTCAACGCCACCGAGGGCGCATCGCGCGACAAGGCACTGTGCTACGGCGTGGCCAAGGACATCGTGAGCGTCCTTGCCCCCATCTGCCCGTTCTGGGCCGACGAGCTGTGGCACGAGGCGCTCGGCTGCGAGGGCAACGCCTACACCGCCTCCTGGCCCGAGTTTGACCTGGCCGAGTCCATCGAGGACACAGTGCAGATCGTCGTCCAGGTGCTCGGTAAGGTCCGCGGCCGCATCGATGTGGCCCGCGATGCCTCCAACGAGGAGATGCAGGCTGCCGCCGAGGCCGCTGTTGCCAAGTGGCTCGAGGGCAAGACGGTCGTCAAGGCCATCTGCGTGCCCGGCAAACTGGTCAACCTGGTGGTTAAGTAAACCTTGTGCATATAGTTGATGCACAATAGACGAGGGACGATCCGGCTGGGTCGTCCCTCTTTTTGGATATGGATACTTGCGACTACACCCAATTATCCATTTCTTGTGGAGAACCTGTGCTCACGCTGACCTGCGGGTTTGTGCTATGGTTGCACGTTTTCGCAGGTATTGGTATAGTTTGCTTGCAAATGAAGTTGTAATTGAAAGAAGTGGGGTTTCGGCCCCGCTTCTTTTTTGTATGGATGGAGGTGCCGCAATGGTCAAGACCAAGACCGAGCAGGCGATCATCGATGCGCTCGAGGCCGTCGCTCCCCAGCACGATGTCGATATTGTCGACGTTGAGCTCGTGGGTGCCACCAAGGCCCCCTGCGTGCGTGTGCGTATCGAGGGTGCCGAGGGTCAGAGCCTGTCGCTCAACGACGTCACGGCCAACACCAAGTGGGTCGGCGACGTGATCGAGGAGCTCGACCCCATCTCTTCGAGCTATACGCTCGAGGTGTCGAGCCCGGGTATGGCGCGCCCGCTGCGCCGTCCGCGTGACTTTGCCCGCTTTGTGGGCGAGGACTGCGAGCTTTCCTCCACCGCCACCGAGGGCCGTCGCAAGTACTCCGGCAAGATTGTCGCCGCGACCGAGACCAACGTAACCCTCGAGCTCGAGGACGGCGAGTCTGTCACCCTCGATTTTTCCGATGTTAAAAAGTGCAAGTTGAAGCCCGTCTATGACTTCAAGCCCGCGAAGGAAGGAAACTAACATGGCAGCATCCGACATGATGTCCGCCCTGATGGAGCTTTGCCAGGAGAAGCACATCGACCAGCTCTACCTGATCGACCGCCTGGAGCAGTCGCTCGCCAAGAGCTATGCCGAGATCCTGCATCTTGAGTGGGGCGCCAAGGTGACCATCGACCGCACCACCGGCAAAATCTATGTCTACCGCCTGGAGCCGATCGACGATTCCATGGACGAGGAGGGCAACTTCACCGAGTTCGAGGAGATCGACGTCACCCCCAAGAACACCAGCCGCATCGCCGCCCAGCACGCCAAGGCCGAGATCAACGCCATCGTGCGCAACTCCGCCCGCGAGCAGATCTACGAGGAGTTCTCCGGACGTATCGGCGACCTCATCAGCGGTACCGTACTGCAGTCCACACCCGACTTTACGATCGTCAAGATCCGCGAAGGCGTCGAGGCCGAGCTTCCGCACTTTGATCAGCGCCGCTACGAGAACGAGCGCAACGAGCGCCCCATGGGCGAGCGCTATCTGCACAACCAGCACATCAAGGCCGTGATCATTGACGTTCGCGACCCCAACTCCACGCTTCCGCCGGTCCGCGGCGAGCACAGCCGTCCGCCGATCGTTATCTCGCGTACCCACCCCGAGCTTATGCGTCGTCTGTTTGAGCAGGAGGTGCCCGAGATCTATGAAGGCACCGTCCAGATCAAGTCGATCGCCCGCGAGCCCGGCCAGCGCTCCAAGGTCGCCGTCCACTCGCTCGATGACCGTCTGGATCCCGTGGGCGCCTGCGTCGGCCCCAAGGGCAGCCGTGTGCGCGCCGTCGTGGGTGAGCTGCGCGGTGAGCGCGTTGACGTCATCCTGTGGGATGCCGATCCGGCCGTCTACGTCGCTAACGCCCTGTCGCCCGCCAAGGTCACTCGCGTCCTTATCGACGAGGAGAAGGCCTATGCCGGCGTCATCGTGCCCGACGACCAGCTTTCGCTCGCCATTGGCAAGGAGGGCCAGAACGCCCGTCTGGCCGCACGCCTGACCGGCTGGCACATCGACATTAAGTCCGAGACCCTTGCCGCCGACATCCTCAAGAACGTTCCCGTTCACGAGGAGCCTGCCGCCGACCTGATCGGTGACGAGGAGGATGACGACGCCCGTCGCTGCGAGTACGTGTCCGAGGACGGCATCCAGTGCCGCAACCAGGCCCGTCCCGGTTCCCGTTTCTGCGGTGTCCACGACACCGACGCCTTCGATGATGCGGAGGACCTGATCTAGCGCGCGGTTGCGCTGGACAGGTTCCGGCGCACATCCCACGCTCGTTCAGTCTCTAGGCACCCAAGGTGCCAGAAAGGGTAGGTGAAGTCATATGGCAAAAGTCCGTGTGTCCACCCTGGCCAAAGAGTTCGGCATGACCTCCAAGGAACTGATGGGTCACCTCGCCGAAATGAAGATTCCAGCTAAGTCTGCTTCCTCCGCGCTGGAGGACGCTTATGTTGCCATGGTCCGCAAGCAGCTTGCCTCGGTGATCGAGGCCCGCGCCCAGGAAGTCGAGGCCGCCAAGCAGGCCGAGGAGGAGGCTGCCGCCGCCGAGGAGGCGGCGCGTGCCGCCGAGGCCGAGCGCGAGCGCATCGCCGCCGAGAAGGCACGCGAGGAGGAGCGCCGCCAGTTTGCCGCCGCCCAGGCTGCCGAGGAGGCAGCCCGTGCCGAGGCCGAGGCCAAGAAGAAGGCCGAGCAGGAGCGCCTTGCCCGCGAGAAGGAGGAGGCTGCTCGCGAGGCCCAGCGCCGCGCCGTTCCCGCTTCCGACTCCGGTTCGCGCTTCCGTTCGCTGCTCGATCAGATCGCCGCACAGGAGACTGTGCTCAAGGAGAAGAAGGACGCCGAGGACAAGGCCAAGGCCGAGCGCGGCAACCGTCGCGGCGGCAACAACGATCGTCGTGGCGGCCGTCGCAACGACCGCAACGCCTCCGAGAACCGCCCGCACAGCCATCGCACCAACGCCAGCAACAATGTCGCTGCCGGCATGGATTTTCCCAACCCCGATAAGCAGGGCAAGGGCAAGAAGCGCAAGGGTGGTCACAACAGCGAAGAGGACCACTACAGCCGCATGGCGCGCGAGGCCGAGGAGTACAGCCGCGAGAAGGTTCTCGAGGAGGCCCGTGCCGCCGTCGAGGAGGCCTCTCGCGAGTCCACCGGTCGCCGCAAGAAGCGCAAGGAGAAGCGCGAGCGCGAGGCCGCTAGGGCTCAGGAGGAGCGCAAGATTGAGGAGGCGCTGGCCCAGGGCGTGAACCCCGAGGAGCTCGACGCCATCAAGGTCTCCCAGGGCGTTACCGTCCAGGAGCTTGCCGAGGCGCTCGACGTTCCGGCTAACGACATCATCAAGCGCCTATTCCTGCTGGGCACGCCGCTCACCATGACGCAGTCCATGTCCGACGACCTTGTCGAGCTCGTTGCCGACGACTTGGGCCGTCAGATCAGGATCATCACCCCCGAGGAGGAGAACACCTTCTCGTTCTACGACGATCCCGCCGACCTTAAGCCCCGCGCCCCGGTCGTCACCGTCATGGGTCACGTCGACCACGGCAAGACGAGCCTGCTCGACGCCATCCGCCACACCGGCGTTGCTGCCGGCGAGGCTGGCGGCATTACCCAGGCCATCGGCGCATCGCAGGTCATGATCAACGACCGCAAGATCACCTTCATCGATACCCCGGGCCACGCTACCTTTACGGCCATGCGTGCCCGTGGCGCCAAGGTGACCGACATCGTCATCCTGATCGTCGCCGCCGACGACGGCGTCATGCCCCAGACGGTCGAGTCGATCAACCACGCCAAGGCCGCCGGCGTTCCCATCGTCGTCGCCGTCAACAAGATCGATAAGCCCGGCGCCAACCCCGACCGCGTGCGCCAGGAACTCACCGAGTACGGCGTTATCCCCGAGGAGTGGGGCGGACAGAACATGTTCGTCAACATCTCGGCCAAGCAGAAGATCGGTATCGACGACCTTCTGGAGACCGTGCTGCTCCAGGCCGACGTGCTCGAGCTCAAGGCCAATCCCGATACCTTCGCCTCGGGCAACGTCCTCGAGGCCAAGCTCGACAAGGGCCGCGGCTCGGTCGCTACCGTGCTCGTGACCCGCGGTACCCTGCACGTGGGCGATACGCTGGTCGCCGGCCTTACCTATGGCCGCGTCCGCGCCATGCTCGACCCCAAGGGCCGCGCCGTCACCGAGGCCGGTCCCTCCGACGCCGTCGAGATCCTGGGCCTGCAGTCCGTGCCCAACGCCGGTGACGAGTTCCGCGTGTTCGAGGACGAGCGCGAGGCGCGCGCCCTGGCCGATGAGCGCTCGCTCAAGGCCCGCATCGAGGAGCAGAGCCGCGTGAAGCACGTCACGCTCGAGAACCTATTCGAGACCATCGCCGACGCCGAGGTCAAGGAGCTCAACCTGATCATCAAGGCCGACGTCCAGGGCTCCATCGAGGCCCTTCAGGACTCGCTCGACAAGATGGATCAGTCCGAGGTCCGCATCAACACGATTCACTCCGCGGTCGGTGCCATCAACGAGACCGACGTCGTCCTGGCCGACGCCTCCAACGCCATCATCATTGGCTTTGGCGTGCGTCCCGACGGTAAGGCCCGCTCCGCTGCCGAGCGCGAGGGCGTCGAGATTCGTTGCTACGACGTTATCTACAAGTGCCTCGAGGAGCTCGACGCTGCCCGTATCGGCATGCTCAAGCCCACCGAGGTCGAGGTCTCCACGGGTACCGCGACCGTCCTGGACACCTTTAAGGTGCCCAAAGTCGGTATCGCCGCCGGTGTCCGCGTCGAGGAGGGCGAGATCGCCGCGACCGATTCCGTGCGCCTGGTGCGCGACGGCATCGTTGTCTTTAACGGTAAGATCGCCTCGATGCGCCACTACAAGGACGAGGCCAAGAGCCTCAAGAGCGGTTCCGAGGGCGGCATTGGCCTGGAGAACTTCCAGGACATCAAGCCCGGCGACCAGATCGAGGGTTACCGTATCGACCAGGTTGCCCGTACCGAGTAGGGGGTAGCGCTATGAAGCAAACGCAGGCAACCCGCCGTCTGGGCGAGCAGCTTCGCGAGAAGCTCGGTTATATCCTTCTCTTTGAGGTTTCCGATCCGCGTCTCGACCTGGTCACCCTGACCGCGGTCGAGGTCGCGGTGGACCGTTCGTTCGCGCGCGTGTACGTGTCATGCGATGCGAGCCGCTACGATGAGGTCATGGAGGCGCTCGCCAGCGCCAAGGGCCGCATTCGCAGCCTGTTGGCTCGCTCGCTCGACTGGCGCGTCACGCCCGAGCTCGATTTTCGCATCGATCGCTCGACCGATGAGGCCGAGCGCATTACGCGTGCGCTGGAGAATGTCCCGGCCACGCTGGCGATCGAAAAGGACGAGGACGGCTATCCCATAGCGGATGCCGCCCAGGAGGCAGCTTTAGATGACTAATTCCGCCGACCTCGTCTCGTGCGAGTCTGCAGATATTAAACGACGCATCCTCGAGCTTATCGAGGGTGCGTCCTCCATTGCGATCTCGGGTCATACCTCTCCCGACGGCGATGCCCTGGGCTCCGTGTTGGGCCTGGGCCTCTCGCTCATGAAGGCGTTCCCCGACAAGGACATCGCGCTGCTGCTCGCAGACGACGATCCCGTTCCGCGTATTTACCGCTTTATGGAAGGCGCCGATCGTCTGGTGCCGGCTTCGAGCTTTACGGGCGATCCCGACCTGTTTATCTCGGTGGATGTGCCGGTTGTCGAGCGTCTGAACAACTCGGCCGACGTGCTCCGCCGCTCCAAGCATGTGGTGTGCTTTGACCACCATCCAGCGCGCGAGGAGTTTGCCGAGGTAAGCCTGAGGCGTGTCGATGCTGCGGCGTGCGCCATGATCATCGACCGCTTTCTGGATGATTGCGGCATTGTCGTTCGCGATCGCATCGCCACCTGTCTGCTCTGCGGCCTGGTTACCGATACCGGTCGTTTTCAGTATCAGAATGCCGATGCCGCTGCGTTCCATGCGGCCTCGCGCCTGGTGGCGCACGGTGCCGACCCGGCGCGTGTCGCGCTCGAGGTCTATCAGAGCATGCGCGTCGAGTTCTTGCACCTCAAGTCCATCGTCATGGGCCGCATCAAGACGGTCGCGCACGGGCGCGTGGCGTATAGCTACGCGTACGAAAGCGACCTTAAGGAATGTGGCGTCACCTCGGATGAGTGCGACGGCTTGGTCGATGTGGTGCGCTCGGTGATGGGTGTCGAGGTCTGCCTGTTCCTTAAGGGCATCGAGGGCGATACCAAGGTGCGCGGAAACCTGCGCTCCAAGGGCGACATGGATGTCTCCGAGATTGCGGCCAACTTTGGCGGAGGCGGACATCACGCTGCCGCCGGCTTTACCAATAACGGAACGATTTTCGAGACGCTCACCGCGGCACTTCCCATGCTGGCCGAGCTGGTGGGGGAGGATCCCGCTTCGGTGACCGTCGAGCTTTAACTTTTTGGATGGTACATGGCTCGTCGTACGCCTTCTCAATTGAATATGCTGCTCGCCGTCGATAAACCGGTGGGCTGCACGTCCCACGACGTGGTATCGCGGTGCCGGCGCGCCCTCCATGAGCGGCGCGTCGGTCATGCCGGCACGCTCGACCCCATGGCGTCGGGTGTCATGGTGGTGGGCGTGGGCCAGGCTACGCGTCTGCTGGGCATGCTTACCCTCGATACCAAAAGTTACGTCGCCGATATCTCGTTTGGCGCCGAGACCAATACCGACGATGCGGAAGGCGAGGCCGTCCGTACGGTTGCCATTGCACCCGAGCTGCGCGATCCGGCCTATGCCCGTGAGCGCTTGAGCGCCATGCTGGGCCCTCAGATGCAGGTTCCGCCGGCGTTTTCGGCTATTTCGGTCAACGGCGTGCGCGCCTATAAGTCTGCACGTGAGGGCAATGCCGTTGAGTTGCCTGCGCGCCCGGTCGAGGTATATTCTGCCGACCTGATCGCCGTGAGTGGCGAGGGCGATTCCTGCATTTGGACCGTTGCCTTCTCGGTGAGCAAGGGCACCTATATCCGTGCGCTCGCTCGCGACCTGGGTCGCGCCTGCGATAGTGCCGCGCATATTTCCGCGCTGCGCCGTACCGCTTCTGGCATTGTCTCCATCGGTGCCTGCCATGCGGTCGAGGAGCTTTCTGCCGAGTCCGCTGCCGGCTTTGCCTTGGACCCCATTGCGGCCCTCGGCGCCACGCGCGTCGACTTGCCGGGCAATCTTGCCGACGATCTGCTGTGCGGGCGTCGTATTCCTATTGATCGCGCGCTCGCCGGCTTCGATGCGTCGAAGGCACCGTTTGCGCTGGTGCTCGATGGCGGGCTCAAGGCCTTGGCTCGTATCGAGGATGGTCGCTTTGTGATGGAGCACGTCTTTCCGCAGGCGATCGGCGGTGTTCGATGATGCTGGACCCTCGCGAGCTCGCGCGCACATTTTTTGTGGGCGCGGCGGCGGAGGCCCGCATCGTTTTGGCTGATGCTTTTGGTGACTGCGAGTCTATGGGTGCCGCCTCGATTGCCATCGGCGTTTTCGATGGCGTGCATAGGGGACATCGTGAGCTGATCGACGCGGTCATTCGCGATGCGCGCGTCCGCGGCTGCAAAGCGGTTGTCGTAACGTTTGACCCTGATCCAGATGTTGTGGTGAGCCTTGCGCCCGCTCAAAAATTGATGACGACGGCCGACCGCCTGCATGCCCTGGCTCAGACTGGGGTCGATGCCGTGGTGGCTGTTCCCTTTACGCCTGCGGTAGCGTCGCTCGACCACGTGGGCTTTCTTGAGCTGTTGGCGCATGTTGTCGACATTCGCTCCATTCGCGTTGGCAGCGATTTTAGGCTTGGCCGCGGCGGCGCCTCGGGCGTTGCCGAGATGCAGGCATGGGGTGTCGAGCGCGGTGTTGATGTGTATGGGCACAATTTGCTGTGCGAGGCCGGCGAGGCTATCTGCGCCACCCGCATTCGACGTGAGCTGAGCTTGGGCCACGTTGAGCTGGCAGCCGATCTACTCGGCCGTCCCTATATGGTGCGCGGCGGCGTGATTCGCGGTCGCCACGAGGGCTCCGATATGGGATTTCCGACGGCAAACCTGCTGGTGCCAAACGGAATCCAGCTGCCTGCCGATGGCGTCTACGAGGGCCTTGTGCTGGTCGACGATACCGTGTGGCCCGCTGCCGTCAACGTGGGCCTGCCGCCGACGTATGCCGACGATGCCGCTTCGGCGCATCTCGAGGCCAACTTGATCGGGTATGCGGGCGACCTGTATGGACGTTCGGTTTCGTTGGCGTTTACGCGTTGGCTGCGTCCTTCGCGCGTGTTCGATTCGCTGGACGAGCTTATCGCGACCGTCGAGGGTAATATTGACGATATCCGTTATAACTTGGGTGAGCAGGGGGTGAGCATCCGTGATTAGCGATGAGGAGAAAGACCAGGTGCGCGCTGCGTCCGACCTGGTTGCCATCGTGCAGGAAACGGTTGAGCTCAAGCCCCGCGGCCATGAGTTTTGGGGTTGCTGCCCCTTCCATGGCGAAAAGACCCCATCGTTTCACATTATCCCCGCTACGCAGGTGTGGCACTGCTTTGGCTGTGGCGAGGGCGGCGACGTTTTCACCTACATCATGAAGCGCGAGAACCTGAGCTTTCCCGAGTCGATTCGCTACCTGGCCGATCGTGCCGGCATTGAGCTGCACGATACCGGCGCGCAGCGCGATCGCGGCACCAAGCGCGCCCGCATCTATGACCTGTGCGCCGAGACGGCCCAGTTCTATCACACCATGCTCATGCGCGGTAAGGACAGCCGTCCGCGCGAGTACTTTGCCAGCCGCGGTATGGGTGGCGACGTCTGCCGTCGCTACTGCCTGGGCTTTGCGCCGGGTCGCAATATGTTGGTGGCCCATCTGTCGCAGAAGGGCTTTACCCCGCAGGAGATGATCGACGCCAACGTGGCCGTGAGCCGCGGGCGCGGACAGCTCGCTGATCGTTTTTACGACCGCGTGATGTTTCCCATCTTTGACGAACAGGGTCATAACATCGCCTTTGGCGGTCGTATTATGGGCGACGGCCAGCCCAAGTACCTCAACACCGCCGAGACGAGTGTGTTTCATAAAAAGAGAAACCTCTACGGCTTTAACTGGGCCAAGGAGTTTATCGTCGCGCAGGATACCGCCATCGTGGTGGAGGGATATACCGACTGCATCGCCTGCTGGGAGGCGGGGATCAAAAACGTCGTCGCCACGCTGGGTACGGCGCTGACGGAACATCACGTAAAGACACTCACCCGTTTTGCCAAGCGCATCGTGTATATGTTCGATGGTGACGCCGCCGGTCAAAAGGCCGCGCGCCGCGCGATTCAGTTTATCGAGCAGGACTCGATGGACCTGCGCTGCGTGGTGCTTCCCGACGGTAACGACCCCATGGAGTTCATCACGGCGCATGGTGGCGAGGCACTGCAGGCGCGTATCGACGCCGCCGATCCCCTCATGGACTTTGTGTACCGCTCACTGCAGGAGTCGAGCGACATTACCACGCCGGGCGGTCGCGCCAAGGCGCTCGAGGATGCGCTGACGCTCATCTATCCGCTGCGCGATAGCTACATGATCGATACGTACTTTATCCAGATCGCCGACCTTCTGGGCCTGGATTTGGAGACGGTGCGCTCGAGTTCGGGCCGTGTGTTTCGCGATGTCGCCAAACGCGAGGACGCCGAGCGTCGTCGCGAGCAGAACTACGAGCGCCAGCGGGCACAGGCCGAGCGCGCAGGCAGCGCGGGCGGTCGGGCGTCCGGTCCGCAGGGGGCATCTCGCGGCGCCTGGGCGTCGGGGGCGACACCGCCGGTATCCACACCGGTCGAGGAGGAACCGTACGACTATGTGCCGCTCGAGGCCTACGGGGCCGCGCCGGTCGAGGTCGTCGACGATATGCCGCCGATCGATGTGCCTGCTGGCATGGACGCGGCGCCCGCGGGGTCTGCTTCGACCGCTTCCGTTCCGGCGACGTCGATCGTGCTGACCGATCTGGAGCGGAAGTCTCTGGCGGGGGAGCGCGAGCTGTTGACGATGCTCACCAGCTACCCCGATCTATTCCGCACGTACGCCGATCGCATCTGCTCGATCGAGTGGGTAGACCCCCGTCACGAGTCCATCGCGTGGGCCGTGCTCGCGACGCCGCCGGGCACCGATCCCGCGGCGTGCATGGACGCCGCGCGCGCGGTGTGTCCCGAGGCGGCTTCGCTCGTCAGCGCCGGGCGCATCTCGGCGACGAGCAAGCACCCCACCGAGACGAACATCGTCTTTATGCTCGATACGCTTGAGCTTTACACCATCAAGCGCCGTATGCGGGCTGCTCAGGCCAAGCTGCGCCAGGACCGGTCGCTCGACGATGACGCGCGCCGTGCATTGACCATGCAGGCCGCGCAGGATTCTTTGCGCCAGCGCGAGCTCCAGAAGTCGATTGGCGGCGTGGCCGATCCGTTCCGGTTGATTGGTTTGGAGGCCGCGAGTCCCGATCAGGCCTAGATGTTGTGGTCAATCGGCATGTTATCTGCTATATCCAGTCTGAATTTTGGGTATAGACGTGTAAGTGTGTGCTAAAGTAATGTGTCCTGTGGACTACGAAGGGAGAATCTGTGCCAAATAAGACTGAGAGCACGGGTACTGGGCTGGAATCCTACGTTGCTAAGCTCATGGGCAACGGCTCAAACAGGACTTCGGTAACCGAGGACGAGATCCAGGTCGTCCTGAAGGATATCGATGTTTCTGACGAGCAGCTCAACGCGGTCTATTCCGCGCTGCGCAACAGCGGCATCCAGATTATCTCCGCGAGCGGAAACGACGACGCCCCCATGGACGTCGACGATGACGATAACGATACCGACGATTTCGATGACGACGAGGAGCACGATTCCGGCTCGCTCGACGATCATGAGCTTAAGATGGCCCGTCAGGCCGATGCCGAGATGGGTTCTTGCAAGAGCAAAAAGAAGCGCGCCGTCCGCACGTCCCGTTCGCGTTCTCGCGTGCGTGGCATCGATGCCTCCACGGTGATGCTGACCGGTGACCCGGTTCGTATGTACCTTAAGGAGATCGGCAAGGTCGACCTGCTGACCGCCTCCGAAGAGGTCGATCTGGCCATGAAGATCGAGGCCGGTCTCGAGGCCACCGAGAAGCTCGAGGCCGCCGAGGCGGGCGAGATCGAGCTCACTCGCGCCGAGATGCGTCGTCTGACTCGTATCGAGAACGTGGGCCTCGAGGCCAAGCAGGCGCTCATCAGCGCCAACCTCCGTCTGGTCGTCTCCATCGCCAAGCGCTACGTCGGTCGCGGCATGCTGTTCCTGGATCTGATCCAGGAGGGCAACCTTGGTCTGATTCGCGCCGTCGAGAAGTTCGACTACCAGAAGGGCTTCAAGTTCTCCACGTACGCCACGTGGTGGATCCGTCAGGCCATCACGCGCGCTATCGCCGACCAGGCCCGTACCATCCGTATTCCCGTGCACATGGTCGAGACCATCAACAAGCTTGTCCGCGTGCAGCGCCAGCTCCTCCAGGATCTGGGTCGCGACCCGACCCCCGAGGAGATTGGTGCCGAGATGGACATGAGTGCCGACCGCGTCCGCGAGATTCAGAAGATCTCGCAGGAGCCCGTGTCGCTCGAGACTCCTATCGGCGAGGAAGAGGATTCCCAGCTGGGCGACTTTATCGAGGACTCCCAGGCCATCGTTCCGCCCGATGCCGCCAGCTTCTCCATGCTGCAGGAGCAGCTCACCCAGGTGCTCGACTCGCTTGCCGATCGTGAGCGCAAGGTTATTGAGCTGCGCTTTGGACTTGTCGACGGACATCCCCGCACGCTCGAGGAAGTCGGCCGCGAGTTTGGTGTCACGCGCGAGCGCATCCGCCAGATCGAGTCCAAGACCCTGGCCAAGCTCCGCCACCCCAGCCGCTCCAGTAAGCTCAAAGACTATATTGAAAGCTAGTCAAGCAAGAAGCGCCCTCAAGCACATCCGCTTGAGGGCGCTTTCATGTAACAAGGGCCGGCAGTTGGGGCACGGGTAGTCTTTTTGGGACGGGGCTTTTTTAGCTGCCCTATCTCAATGAGCGGCTCAAGCTTTAAAGGCCCCAGATTGGGTAGCTAAAAAAGCCCCGTCCCAAAAAGACTACCCTGGGCGTCTGGTTGATTAGTCGTTGGGGACGTTCTTGAATGACTAGTCGTTTAAGAACGTTCCCAATGACTGGGTCGGAAAATTTCTTAAAAAAGTTCTTGCCCTGAGCTGATTCGTCCGTATAATAAACTTCGTTGCTTGAGAGCATGCACCTATTCCTCGGTAGCTCAATGGTAGAGCACGCGGCTGTTAACCGCGCTGTTGTAGGTTCGAGTCCTACCCGGGGAGCCAGAATTTCTCAGCCCAATCTGCTGGGCTTTAAATTCCTCGGTAGCTCAATGGTAGAGCACGCGGCTGTTAACCGCGCTGTTGTAGGTTCGAGTCCTACCCGGGGAGCCAGATTGTAAAACCCGTCGCTTTTGCGGCGGGTTTTTTCATGCCGCGATTGCTTAACGCAAACGTTGCCATATCAACATTTCGTGTCGAGGATGTAATCCTGCGACCCACCACCTCAACATGGCGCGGTCGTTGTAGAATATTGCAATGATTGCTCCCACGACATGGTGCCGCGAGCACCAGATAAGGAGATTCTTGTGTCTGAGACCATTAACGGCAGCCTGAGCGTCTCGAACGACGTTATTGCCGATATTGCCGGTTATGCTGCGATGACGTGCTATGGCGTCGTCGGTATGGCCGAGCAGCTCCAGGGCGCCGAGAGCGTGCGCCTGCTTGCCGGTCAGCGCCTCCGCAAGGGCGTACTTGTCTCCGCCGACGAGAACGGCCTTACGGTCGACCTTCACGTCGTGCTCGAGAACGGCGTCAACATGAAGTCCGTCTGCCACAATCTTTCGAGCTCCGTTGCCTTCACCCTGCAGGAGATCGCCCAGATCGATCCCGCCAGCCTTAAGATCGGCATTCACATCGACGCGCTCAAGAGCCGTCTGAACTAGCATCCGAAAACGGAGATTCAAATACTCATGATTGTAAAGACCATTCGCACCTGTTTTCCGATCGCTGCGGCTGCCGTTTCCGACAAGGCCGAGGAGATCAATAAACTCAACGTCTTTCCCGTGCCCGATGGCGACACCGGCACCAACATGTCGCTCACGCTCGCCTCGGTGACCAAGGAGCTTTCCGCCCTTCCCGCCGATGCCGATATGGAGGCCGTCGCCGGCGCCATCACCCACGGCTCCCTCATGGGTGCCCGCGGCAACTCCGGCGTTATCACCTCGCAGATCCTGCGCGGCGTGGCCGAGGGTCTCGTCTCTGCCGATGAGCCCATCACGTCTGCCGACATCGCGCATGCTTTCCGTCGCGCCGTCAAGGTCGCCTTCCAGGCCGTCCGCAAGCCCATCGAGGGCACGATTCTTACGGTCCTGCGCGACGTCTCGACCAAGGCCGACGAGTGCGAGAAGAAGAAGTTCTCGGCCGAGGACGCGCTCGACGCCATCGTCGTCGAGGCCTACCAGTCTGTGGCTCGCACGCCCGACCTGCTGCCCGTTCTGAAGGAGAACGGCGTGGTCGACTCCGGCGCCTTTGGCTTTGCCATCTTCCTGGAAAACTTCGTTGCCGCTGCTCTGGGCCGCAGCACCGTTGTCGAGGATTTCTCCGCCACGTTTGATTCCGCTGGCTCTGCCCGCGATGCGGCCCTCGGTCGCGTCGAGATCGAGGCCAACGACGACTGGGAGGGCTCGGAGTTCCGCTACTGCAATGAGTTCCTCTTTAAGGCCGACGCCCCGTTTGACGAGGACGAGTGCCTTAAGTTCCTGGGTTCCATGGGCGACTGCGAGCTGCTCGTGGGCGCCTACCCCGACTACAAGATCCACGTGCACTCCAACACCCCCAACCTGGTGCTCGAGCACATGCTGCAGCTTGGCCAGATCTACGAGGTCTTTATCCACAACATGGAGATGGAGGCCCACGACCGTACCGCTAAGATCCACGAGGACCAGGAAAAGGCCGGCGAGCCCGCGAAGGCCTTGGGTTTTGTCGCCGTTGCCGCCGGTTCCGGTGAGGCCGACATCCTCAAGTCCCTCGGCGTCGACGTAGTCGTTTCGGGTGGCCAGACCATGAACCCCTCGACCGCCGACCTGCTGGGCGCGGTGGACCAGGTCAACGCGACTTCGGTCATCATCCTGCCCAATAACGGCAATATCCGTATGGCTGCCGAGGCTGCTGCTTCTGCCTGCACCGACAAAAAGGTCGCCGTGGTTCCCACCAAGACCGTTCCGCAGGCGTTCTCCGCTCTGTTCGCGGTGCTGCCCGATTCCGAGCTCGAGGACGCCGTCGCCGCCATGGTCGATGCCATCAGCGAGGTTCGCGATGGCGAGGTCACCCGTGCCGTGCGCGATTCCAGCGCCTCTGACGGCTCGCCGATTCACTCCGGTGACGTCATGGGTATCATTGCCGGCTCCATCGACGTGGTCGGCTCCGATGTGAAGCAGGTCACGCTCGACTGCATCAACCGCATGCAGGAGGAAGAGGAGGGCGACGCGCTGACGATTCTGGCCGGCGAGGAGCTGTCCGATGAGGCCTTCCAGGAGATCGTCGACGCCATCGAGGAGGCTCAGCCCGACCTGGAGATTGACGCCCATCGTGGCGAGCAGCCGCTCTATCCCGTGATCTTCTCGATCGAGTAGGCATCTGCCCATGTCCGAGCTGTGCTCCGTGCCGCGCGTCTCGGAGCGCTTTGCCCAGAGCAATGCGCTCGACGAGGATATCGCGCGACTCAAATATGTTTCGGGTAAACGTGAGGAGGCCCTTCGCCGTCTGGGAATTAGGACGGTGGGGGACCTCCTTCTCCATATCCCTCATCGATATCTGGACTTTACACGCTCCTGGTCCATCGAGATGGCGCCTATCGGTACGGTGTGCACGATCGTCGCCACGGTCGATCGTATCGTTCAAAAGCAGCCCCGCCCGCGTATGCAGGTTACCGAGGTCTCGCTTGTGGACGAGACGGGCGTGCTGCAAGTCGCTTTTTTCCGCCAGCCCTGGATTGCCCAGCAGCTCAAGCAGGGCGACCGCCTGGCCGTGATGGGTAAGGTCGAATTTGCCTACGGCTTTAAGCAGATGGCCTCGCCGCATTTCGAAAAGCTCGAGGACGGGCGTGCCGCGGGCACCATCCTTCCGGTTCACTATGTGAGCGACGGTGTGAGCCAGGCTTGGATGCGCCGTATCGTGAGCGGCGCGCTCGAGATTGTCGGCAATCCCTTCGACCCGATTCCCGCGCCCCTGCGCGCCAAGCGACGCCTTATGAGCAGCGCCCGTGCGCTGCGTTCGATTCACTTTCCCTCAAGTATGGCCGAGCGCGATATCGCGCGCGCACGGCTTGCCTATGAGGAATGCCTCTATCTTCAGCTGGCGCTTCGTCTGCGCAACGACGGCGGTATGGTCGAGGTGGTTCCCTACACCCATACCGCGGGTGGTCATTTGACGGCGCTTAGGCGAGCCCTGCCGTTTTCGCTGAGCGACGAGCAGGAGGCCGCGTTCCAAGACATCCTGCATGACATGTGCGATGGCGACCACGTGATGAACCGCTTGCTGCTGGGCGATGTCGGTACCGGCAAGACCGCCGTCGCCGCCTGCGCGCTGGCAGTCGCGGCCGATTCGGGTACCCAGTCCTGCGTCATGGCACCCACGGGCGTGCTGGCGCGTCAATATGCCGATAAGACCGGCCCTTTGCTCTCGCAGGCCGGTATGTCCTGGGCGCTCCTGACGGGTGCTACCCCGGCCGCCGAGCGCGAGCGCATTCATGCACAGCTGCAGTCTGGTGAGCTCGATGTGCTCTTTGGTACCCATGCGGTCCTTTCGGATAACGTAACGTTTAAACATCTTTCACTCGTCGTTATCGACGAGCAGCATCGGTTTGGCGTGGGGCAGCGAAATGCCCTGCGTGCCAAAGGCCCAGGTGCGGACTTGCTCGTTATGACGGCCACGCCTATTCCGCGCACACTGGCGCTCTCGGTCTATGGCGACCTGGACACGTCCATCATTCGTCATCGCCCCGTTCCCGGGGCCGGCGTCTCGACGCGCGTGCTCACCGAGTCGAGCCGCGACCTGGCCTACGGTGCCATTCGCGAGGCGCATGCTCAAGGACAGCAGGCTTACGTTATCTGCCCGCTTGTGGAGCCGAGTGACTCCGCGGACGATTTGGAAGACGTTCCTGGCATTGCTCGCGACGATGAAGGTCGCGTGACGGTGCCCGTGCCGTTGCACGACACCGCGACCGAGCTCGAGCGCCTGCGTCTGGCATTGCCGGGGCTTTCCGTCGAGCGTCTTCACGGCCGCATGCCGGCGGGGGAGAAGGACCGCGTGATCGACGCCTTTAAGCGCGGCGAGATCGACGTGCTCGTCTCGACTACGGTGGTCGAGGTGGGCGTCGACGTACCTAACGCCACCGTCATGGTTATCGAGAACGGCGAGCGCTTTGGCTTGGCAGCCCTGCATCAGCTTAGAGGCCGCGTGGGCCGCGGCAGCGTGTCGGGCACGTGCCTGGTCATGACGCATTCCAAGGGCAATGGCGGTGTGTCTGCTGCGCAAGACCGCCTGCGGGCGCTCGAAAAGACCTCTGACGGTTTTGCACTTGCGCAGATGGACCTGCGTTTGCGCCACGAGGGCGAAATCTTGGGTTATCGCCAACATGGCGGTGTGACCCTGCGTTTTGTGGACCTGGACGCCGACGAGGATCTTATCGAATGGGCCCATTTGGACGCGGTCGAGCTCTTGCGGTATGCTTGCAACCTTGACTCCGTGGCGACGCGTCCCTTGCGCGATGCGGTCGCCACGCGTTATCGACATATCTTCAAGGAGGTCAGCGGAGGATGAGAATCATCGGCGGTGAATGGCGTGGCCGCAAGATCGAAGAGCCGCGTGGGCGCGATGTCACCCGTCCCACGACCGACCGCGTGCGCGAGGCATGTGCGTCCATGGTCATGTCGGCATTCGATTTCGATCTGGACGAGGTCCGCGTGCTGGATGCCTTTGGCGGCTCCGGTGCCCTGGGAATCGAGATGCTCTCGCGCGGCGCTCGCTCGCTCATCACGTTCGAGATCGATCGCAATGCCGCCCGACTGATCACTAAGAATATCGAGTCGCTGTGTCGCGACCGCTCGCGTTGGCGCGTCGTTACCGGCGATGTGTTGGCGAGCGCCTCGCGCGGCCGTGTTCCGGGCGGCCCCTTTGATCTGGTCCTGCTCGATCCACCCTATGCCTTTGGTGCCGAGCCGGTCGAGGAGCTGCTGCGCAATCTTGCCCAGCAGGGCTTGCTGGCACCAGGGGCCTTTGCCCTGTTTGAGCATGCCGCAAGCGACGCGGGCGCTCATCCGGCTGGTTTTGAGACCGTGCGAGAGAAACGCTACGGCATTACCTCGGTTGACTTGCTGCGCTGGGTGGCCGCGGACGAGTGCGACCATGCTAATGACAGCGATATTGACGAGGACGTGGCTTTGGAGGATACCCATGAATGACACTATCAACCGCGTGATCGTTCCGGGTACTTTTGACCCCATCACGTTTGGTCACATCGATGTAATCCGCCGCGCCCGCCGCATTTTTCCCAGCGTGATTGTCGCCGTGGCGGAGTCGCAGGGCAAAAACGGCGTGGGCACCACCTTTATGCTCGATGAGCGCGTGGCGTTGGCCCGCGAGGCCCTGGGCGATATTGACGGTGTCGAGGTACTACCCTTTACCGGCCTGTTGGTCGATTTTGCCCGTGAGCAGGGTGCGGGTGCTGTGGTCAAGGGCCTGCGCGCCATGACCGACTTTGAGTACGAGCTGCAGCAGGCGGACCTCAACTATCGCCTGGACAACGAGCTTGAGTCCATTTTTGTCATGAGTGCGCCGCAGTACGGCTATATCTCGAGCTCGGTGGTTCGTCAGATCGCATCGCTCGGAAGCGATGTGTCGACGTTTGTGCCGCCCAATGTGGTCGAAGCGCTTAAACATCGCTTTTCGTGACGTTTCATATTGCCTGATGGCATGTGGTAAACTAACACGATGACATGTTACCTATGAAAGGAGACCGGATGCCGGGCGAGAATTTTCCTGGCGACAGGATCGTGAGCCTTGTCGAGGAGCTCGAGGGGCTCATCGAAGAGGCTAAGACGCCGTTCGGCAAGAATGCCCAGATGAAGGTTATCGATGCCGACGTCTTCTTTAACATCCTTGACGAGATCCGTATGAGCTATCCCGAGGAGTGGCAGAAGTCCCGTCGCATCCTCAAGGAGCGCGACGAGCTTATGGCTTCCGCCGCCGCTCAGGCCGATTCCATCATTGCCGATGCTCAGCAGCAGGCACTCACCATTGCCGGTGAGCAGGAGATCGTCCGCTTGGCGCAGCAGCAGGCCGACGATATCCGTGATCGTGCCCAGCAGTACGAGCGCGAGACGCGCTATGCGGCCGAGGATTATGCCGAGCAGGTCTTTACGCACCTCGAGGAGAACCTCAAGAGCCTGACCGGCACCGTTACCCGTTGCCGTCAGCAGCTCAACGAGGGTGCCGCCCAGCAGAACGGTCAGTGGTAATGGCTGTGTACCCGAGCGTTACCGTCGATCTTTCCGAGCAGCTCGAGTTTCCCGGAGACTCGTATCCGCTGACCGGCAAGGTCGATGTCGCCACCTACACGGTGGGCGAGAAGGAGTACCAGCTGCAGGACGGCATTGCTTACGACGTGGTTTTTACCAATGCGGGCACCGGTGTTCTGCTCTCCGGCATGGTTCGAGCGCACGTCACCGGCGAATGCGACCGCTGCCTTGAGCTCGCCTCGTTTGATATCGCCGGCGAGATCGAGGAGTTCTATCTCTTTGAGGAGCCCGAGGATCCCGAGGCCTACGAGGACGGTTACGAGCTTTTGGGCGAGGACCGCATTGTCGATCTGGGGGAGCCCATTAACGACGCCGTTGTCATGGACACGCCGTTTGTGGTGCTCTGCAAGCCCGATTGCCGCGGCCTGTGCCCCACCTGCGGGATCAATCTCAACGTCGAGCAATGCGATTGCGCCGCCCAGGCCGAGGCCGAATGGGCCGCTGCCACGGAAAATCCATTTGCAGCATTGAAGAATCTCAATCTTGATGAGTAAAAATGTGGTAGTATCGCTACTTGCGCGTAATCGCCACACTGGATAGTTCATAAGGAAGGTCACTATGCCCGTACCTAAACAAAAGCAGGGTCGTATCCGTACCCATACCCGTCGTTCCGCCAACATGAAGATCTCGGCTGCGGCTCAGTCCACGTGCCCCCGTTGCGGCGCTGTCAAGCTCCCGCACCACGTGTGCCCCAGCTGCGGTTTCTACAAGGACCGCGAGGTTATCGTTACCGAGTAACTGTATACTCTGGATACGATGCCGTTCCAACTGGAACCACAATGGCCGGCTCAATGAGTCGGCCATTTTTGTATAAGGAGCACTTGAAATGAGTAACGTTCGCGTTTGTGTAGACGTTGTGGGTGGAGACGAGAAGCCCCAAGTTGTCCTCGACGGTATTGAGGCCGCGCTTGCCGCCGATCCCGATATCGAGGTCATTGCTGTTGGCCCCGCCGATATCGTCAACCCCTTTGCCGCGGCGCACGCGCGCGTGGAGGCTCTGGAGGCCCCCGATGTCATCGCCATGGACGACGATCCCATCCGCGCCGTGATGACCAAGCGTAAGTCTTCGATCGTGCTTGCCTGCCGTGCTATTAAGAAGGGCAACGCGGACGCGTTTTTCTCCGCGGGGTCGACCGGCGCCATGACGGCTGCCGCCACCGCCTACGTGACGCCGTTTAGATATTTGGTAGAGGGTAAGAAGCAGCCGGTGCGCCCATGCCTCACCAATGCGCTGCCCAACCGCGCCGGTGGCCTTACGGTACTGTGCGACATGGGGGCCAACCCCGATGTCGAGGTCGACGACATGGTTCGCTTTGCCCAGATGGGTGCAGCCTATGCCCGCGTGGTCCTGGGCATCGAACACCCGCGTGTGGGCCTGCTTGGCAACGGCACCGAGGACGAGAAGGGTTCTAACTTTACCAAGGCGTGCTTCCCGGCCATGAAAGCCGCGGTCCCCGGTTTTGTGGGCAACTGCGAGGGCACCGATCTTACGTCGGGCAATTTTGACGTTGTGGTCGCCGACGGCATGTCGGGCAATATTGCGCTCAAGGCAACCGAGGGCGCTGCCAAGTTTTTGCTGCAAGAGCTCAAGGGCGCCTTTATGTCTTCGCTCGGTACCAAGATCGCCGCGCTGCTCATCAAAAAGCAGATGCGCCAGATGAAAGCCAAGCTCTCGGGCGATGCCAAGGGCGGCGCGATCCTGCTGGGCCTTCGCGGCGTCGTTTTGATTGGCCATGGCGCCACGTCGGCCGAAGCCGTTAAGAACGGTACACTCGCCGCGGCTCAGGCCGTTCGAGCCGGGCTTATCGAAAGCATTGCCAATTCCATGGAAGGTATCGTTTAGCAAGAGCTCCGTTACGTGGCTCAAGCTATGCATCGTGGGGTAGAATCGGAGCCGTGCTGCAATGCGGCTTCCGCCCGCGCGACACATTGTATTCCACGACGTATGAGAGGATGCGCTATGGATCGCTCCGAAATCTTTGACAAGATCGCCGAGATCGCTGCCGACGTGCTGGGCATCGACGTTGCCGAGATCAGTGATGAGACGACTTTTGACGACCTCGATGCCAATTCGCTCGAGCGCCTGCAGCTGGTGACGGCCATCGAGGACGAGTTTGACCTCGAGATCGATGACGAGACCCTGTTGTCGCTCACCTCCGTTGCCGACGCCGTCGACGCTATCGAAAACGCCAGGGAGGCCTAGGTCTTGGCTTTATCTCAACGACTCACGCGCGCTCAGGAAATCCTGGGCCATGAGTTTAATAACAAGGTGCTGCTACGCGCGGCGCTCACCCACCCCTCGGCAGTAGAGGGGCAGCCGGTCTCTGCCAGCTATGAGCGGCTTGAGTTTTTGGGTGACTCCATTCTGGGCGCCGTGGTTGCCCGTTCGCTCTTTGAGTCTTATCCCGAGTTCGATGAAGGCAAGCTCACGCGTCTGAAGGTATCGCTTGTTTCGGGTGCCACGCTGTCCGAGGTTTCGCACGAGCTGGGCATCGACGACATCATCATCTTTGGTGCCTCCGAGACCGGTACCGGCGCGCGCGGCCTTAACTCGGCGCTCGAGAACGTCTATGAGTCGCTCGTGGGTGCGTTGTACCTCGATGCCGGCTGGGATGCGGCGGCGGAGTTCATCCATCGCACGCTTAAGCCCCATTTGGCCTCCGAGCGTGCTGAGCACCCCGCGAACCCCAAGTCGTTCTTGCAGGAGTGCGTGCAGGCAGACGGTCACGAGCCCCCGGCATACAAGCTGGTAGGCTCCGAGGGCCCGGCACATGCGCCCACCTTTACCGCCGTGGTGCTTGTCGACGGTATCCGTCAGGGCCGCGGCACCGGCGCCTCTAAGAAAGAGGCCGAGGGAGCCGCTGCACTCGAGGCGCTCGACCGCATGGGTTACACCACCAACGGTGTGATTCTCAACAAGAAGCCCGTTTAAGCGAGGAACCGTGTATCTCAAGTCCCTTACGCTCAAAGGGTTCAAGTCGTTTGCCGACCGCGCCCATATGACGTTTGAGCCGGGCCTGACCGTCATCGTCGGTCCTAACGGCTCGGGAAAATCGAATATCTCCGATTCGATTCTGTGGGTACTGGGTGAGCAGAGCGCCAAGCAGCTGCGCGGCCAGGCCATGGAGGACGTCATCTTCTCGGGCTCGTCGGCGCGCAAGCCGGTGGGCGTTGCCGAGGTCACGCTGGTGCTCGATAACTCGGACCATGTGCTGCCTGTCGACTTTGACGAGGTTGCCATCACCCGCCGCATGTATCGTTCGGGCGAGAGCGAATACCTCATCAACTCGAGTCCGTGCCGCCTGATGGATATCCAGGACATTTTGCACGATTCGGGCTTGGGTAAGGATACGCATTCCATTATCAGCCAGGGCAAGCTCGATGCCATTTTGCAGAGCCGTCCCGAGGAGCGCCGCGCCCTTATCGAGGAGGCTGCCGGCATTTCCAAGCACAAGCGCCGCAAGGAGCGTGCGCTCAAAAAGATTAAGTCGATGGACGAGCACCTTACTCGTGCCCGCGACATCAATAAGGAGATTGCCCGTCAGCTGCGACCGTTGGAGCGTCAGGTCGATCGCGCGCGCAAGTACAAAGAGCTGTCCTCGCGCGCGAACGAGCTTACGCAGATGCTGGCCGTTGACGAGCTTCGTTCGCTGCAGTCGCAGTGGAACGATCTGGAGAGCCGTTCCAAAGAGGGTGCCGCCGAGCTGGAGCTTGCGCAGTACCGCTTGGGCGAAAAGGAGCGCGAGCTCGAGAAGCTCCAGGTGATGCTCGAGGAAAAGGGCCTGTTTGTGGGTGACTTGGGCGAGCAGCGCCGTCATATGCAAGATGTGGTCGGCCGTATTAACTCCGATATGCGCCTGCTCGAGGAAAAGGGCCACAATATGGTGTCGCGCCTGTCCGATATGCGCGGCCAGATTTCGAGCTCCGAGCATCAGCGTCGTCGCGTGGTCGAGGAGCTCGAGGATGCACGTGCCCAGCTAGAGGAAGTGACCGGTGCGCACATGCAGGCCCAGGACGACGTTGACGCCGCCGGCCCTGCCGCTGCCGAGCTCCACGAGCGCCGTGTTGCGCTCGACCATCAGATTTCGCAGCTTACGCGCGAGCAACGCGATGTGCAGCGCGTGGCCGACAAGGCTGCGCTCGAGCTTGCCAAGGTGAAAGACTCGCTGAGCAATGCCGAGGTCGAGGACAACATGTACGCCTCGCGCCTGGAGCAGATTGACGAGCAGCTCGAGGAGGTCACGGCCTCGCTCGAGAGTCGTCGCGACCGCGCCGAGGAGCTCGACGGCGCGCTCGATCAGGCTCGCCAAGCCCAGGCCGATGCGCGCCAGGCCACCGAGGTCGCCCGTGCGGCGTTGAAGGACCTGCGCGCCCGTGAGAGCGAGTCGCGCAACAAGCTGTCCGAGGTGCGCTCTGAGCTTGCGAGCCAAAAGAAGCTCGATGCCCGTATGGCCGATAGCTCGCCGTTGGTGAGCCGTCTGGTAGGGGCATTGGGCGATGACGTAACGGGCCGTCTGGGCGACGTGCTCGAGGCGCCGCGTGAGCTTGAGGGCCTGGTCGAGCAGCTGCTTGCCGGCGATATCGATGCCCTGTTGTTTGATGACGCCGCCACGCTTGAGCGTGCCGGTCGTGCGGCTTTGGACCAAAAGAAGGCCTCGGGCGAGGCACTGCTGGTGGCGCGTGGTGTGAGCGGCTCTGCTGCTGCCGAGGGCGCTGCCGGTTCGCGTCTGGTTGATCGCCTGTCCGTGCGTGCCGGTTATGGCCCGATTGTCGAGGCACTGCTCGGCGGCTATTACGTGGTCGATGACTTGGCTGCCGCGCTGGCGGCACCAGTCGTTGACGGTGTGACCTATGTGACGCCCGATGGCGCTCGCGTGAGCTTTGGTGGCCTGGTGCGTGTGGGGCTCGATGCCGGCGAGGCCTCGGGTGCCCTGGAGCGGAAGCGTCGCATTCGCGAGCTCGAAGGCCTGGAGCCCGATTTGGCTGCCGTTTTTGAGCATGTGTCGAACCAGGTTATCGAGGCCAATGCGGCCGTCGAGGAGGCGCGTGCCGCCGAGGGTGATGCCGCCGGCGAGATCGCCCGTCTTGAGGGCGAGCGCCGCTCGCTGCTCTCCGAGATTGGCCGCCTGGAGCAAAGCGCCAACAACGCCGAGGTCGAGCGTGCGCGCATCTCCAGGCGCCGCGAGCAGGCGGCCGAGGCCGTTCGCGCCGCGCGCCCGCGCGTTGACGAGCTCACCCGTTCGCGCGACGAGGCCCGTGCGCAGGCAAGCGACCTGGGTCTCCAGATTGCCGAAGCCAACGACGAGCTCGATCGCGTGCGCCGTGACGATTCCGAGGCAGCCGGTAAGCTCGCCGATGCCAAGGTGCGCCTGGCCCAGACGGGCGAGCGCCTGCGTTCGCTGAAGGGCCGCGTGCCCGATCTGGAGCATCGCCTGGAGGGCATTGACCGCCGTATCCGCGGAACACGTCAGGCTTCGCGCTCGCTCGAGCTGCTGCGCCTCCGTGTCGATCCCATGCACGAGCGCTATTCGGCCCTGCTGGAGCGTGCATCTGATTGGGCTGCGCGCCTGCGTGACCAGGCCTCACTCGAGGAGGCAGACTCGGCTTCGCTCAAGAAAACCATCGAGGATGCCAAGGCCGAGGTCTCCCGCGCCAAGGAGCGGGTCGATGCCGCCACGGCGACACAAAACGAGTTCAAGGTCGCGCGCGGCAAGCTCGAGGTGCAGGTAGAGGCGGCCATCAAGGCCATTACCGCCGATGGCACCACCGTGCTCGAGGAAGCGCTCATGCTTCCTGCTCCCACCGATCGCGACGCCGCCGAGCGCGAGCTCAACCAGCTCGTGCGCCAGATCAACAACCTGGGCCCTGTGAACCAGGTTGCCATGGAGGAGTACGAGCAGCTCAAGCGCCGCGCCGATTACATCGAGGAGCAGCTGGCCGATCTGGAGAGCGCGCGCAAGGCGCTCACCAAGATTACCGTGGCCATCGACCGCAAGATGCGTAAAGCCTTCCTGGTGACCTTCGAGAAGGTCGATGCGAACTTCCGCGAGATCTTCGCCATGCTGTTCCCGGGTGGCCAGGCACATCTGGAGATGACCGACCCCGAGCACCCGGCCGAGACGGGCATCGAGGTCGTGGCGCAGCCGCGCGGCAAGCGTATCACCAAGATGATGCTCATGTCGGGCGGCGAGAAGAGCCTGACGGCGCTTGCCCTGCTCTTTGCCGTGTATCGCACGCGTACGGTGCCGTTCTATGTGCTGGACGAGGTCGAGGCGGCGCTCGATGACGCCAACCTGTCCAAGCTTATCGGCGCGCTCGACGTGCTGCGATCCGATACGCAGCTCTTGGTTATCTCGCATCAGCGCCGTACTATGGAGGACGCTGACGTCCTCTACGGCGTCTCGATGCAAGCTGACGGCGTCAGTCGCGTCGTCTCGCAAAAACTCGATCGCGAAACCGGAAAGGTCGTGAATGCATAATGGGATTCTTCGATGCTCTCTCGCGCGGACTTGAGCGCAGCCGCGAGGCCCTCAACGAGGTCTTTTACTTTGGCGGCGAGGTCGACGAGGATTTTTGGGAGGACCTAGAGGACACCCTCGTCATGGGTGACATGGGTGCCGAGGTCGCCATCCAGGTCTCCGACGACCTGCGCGATGCCGCGGCCAAGAAGAACCTCAAGACCGCCCCGCAACTCCGTCGGGCCCTGGCCGAGCAGCTCGAGCAGCATTTTGTACCCGTCGAGCGCGATCCGTTCGCCGACACGCCGAGCTGCGTGCTGTTTGTGGGCATCAACGGTGCCGGCAAGACCACTACGGTCGGCAAGATCGCGAGCGCCATGGCTGCCCGTGGCAAGAACGTCGTGATCGGCTCGGCCGATACCTTCCGCGCTGCCGCCATCGAACAGCTCGATGTGTGGGGCCAGCGCGCCGGCGTCCCCGTCATAAAGCGCGACCGCGGCTCAGACCCGGCAAGCGTTTGCTACGACGTACTCGACGAGGCCGATAAGCGCGGCAGCGACCTGGTGCTCATCGACACCGCGGGTCGTCTGCACACGAGCCCCGAGCTCATGCGCGAGCTTGCCAAGGTGGTCAACGTGACGCGTAAGCGCGCCGCCAATATGGCCGCCGGCCCCATGCCCGTCTCGGTCGTCCTCGTGATCGATGCCGCGACGGGCCAAAACGGCCTGAACCAGGCACTCGAGTTTAATGAGGCGCTGGGTCTGGACGGTATTATCATGACTAAGCTCGACGGCACGGCAAAGGGCGGTATCGCCATGGCCGTGGCCGAGAAGCTCAAGCTCCCAATTCTGCGCGTGGGCGTGGGCGAGCAGGTCGATGACCTGCAGGAGTTTAATGCCAAAGATTTCTGCCGCGCCCTGGTGGGCGAGTCCAACTAAGGAGTGACCAGTGTTTGATTCTCTGAGCGATCGCCTCAACGACACATTTGACCGCCTGCGCGGCAAGGGCAAGCTGACCGAGGCCGATATCACCTCGGCCATGCGCGACATTCGCATGGCGCTGCTCGAGGCCGACGTCAACTTTAAGGTCGTCAAGGAGTTTGTCGCCAATACCAAGGAGCGCTGCATGACCTCCGAGGTCATGGAATCGCTGACGCCGGCGCAAAACGTCGTCAAGATCGTGCTCGACGAGCTCACCGAGATGCTCGGCTCCACCGAGAGCAAGCTCGTCTTTAGCAACCGCATTCCCAACGTCATTATGCTCGTGGGCCTGCAGGGCTCCGGTAAGACCACGGCGGCTGTAAAGCTGGCATACCTGCTCAAGAAGCAGGGCCGCTCGCCGCTGCTCGCCGCGTGCGACGTCTACCGTCCCGCCGCTGCCGACCAGCTGGCCACGCTTGGTGGAGAGATCGGCGTGCCGGTCTTCCGCGGTGACGGCGAGCACCCGGTCGATATTGCCAAGGGCGCCATCCAGGAGGCCGTCGACCACCTGCGCGATGTGGTCATCGTCGATACCGCCGGTCGTCTGCAGATCGACGAGCAGATGATGCAGGAGGCCGTGGACATCAAGAAGGCCGTCAAGCCCGATCAGGTGCTGATGGTCGTCGATGCCATGACCGGCCAGGATATCGTCAACGTTGTCTCGACCTTCGCCGAGCGCACCGACTTTGACGGCGTGATTATCTCCAAGCTCGACGGCGATGCCCGTGGCGGCGGCGCGCTTTCGGTGCGCCAGGTGACCGGCAAGCCCATCAAGTTCGTGAGCATGGGCGAGAAGCCCGATTCGCTGGAGCCGTTCTATCCCGATCGCATGGCCAAGCGCATCTTGGGCATGGGCGACGTCGTCGGCATTATCGAGAAAGCCCAGGAGGCAGCCGATGCCGAGCAGCTCGAGGCTGCCGAGCGCATGCTGCGCGAGGGCTTTACCATGAACGACATGCTCGACCAGATGAAGGCCGTCAAGAAGATGGGCGGTATGAAGGGCATTCTGGGCATGCTTCCCGGCGGCCAGCGTGCGCTCAACCAGATGGGCGGCAACCTGGATGAGGGCATCTTCGACAAGAACGAGGCCATCATCATGTCGATGACCAAGGAGGAGCGCCTGCGTCCTTCCATCATCAACGGCCAGCGTCGCGCCCGCATCGCCAAGGGTGCCGGCGTGACCCCCACCGAGGTCAATAGCCTTATGAAGCAGTGGGGCGAGATGAACAAGATGATGGGCCGCATGCGCTCGATGGCCAACCAGGCGCAAGCCGGCGGCAAGAAGGGCAAGAAGGGTAAAAAAGGCAAAAAGATGCGCATGCCCAATATTCCCGGTCTGGATGCCATGGGCTTGGGCGGCATGGGCGGCCTGGGTGGCCTGGGTGGCATGGGAACAGGTGGTCCCAAGTCCGATATGGACCTGCTGCGCCAGATGGAAGCGCAGATGCGTAATAAAAAGTAACGACTGGTTGAGTCGAGTATGGCGAAGGCCGCCTGGATGGTACTCCAGGCGGCTTTCGCCGTTCGCTCGCAGGTTTTCTCACGCGCGCAAGCGTGTTGACGTTGAGGTGCTTGCCACTAGTGGCAGCCGCAGCCCTCGTGCCCATCATGGTCGTGGTGGCCGTGGCAGCCGCAGGACTCGCCATGCTCGTGGGCGTGCTCGTGGTCGTGGCCATGGCAGTCGCAGGTGGCCTCGCCGGTCTGCGCGAGCGTGCCGGCAATGAGGGCCTCGACGCAGGCGTCGCAGCTGCCCTGGGCGCCCGCATAGACCTTGATGCCTGCCTGGGTGAGCGCGTTGATGGCGCCGCCGCCGATACCGCCGCAGATGAGCGTATCGACGCCACCGTTGGCGAGCAGACCCGCTAGGGCGCCGTGACCAGTGCCGCCGGTGCCTACGACCTGCTCGTTGAGCACCTTGCCATCCTGGATGTCATAGATTTTGAACTGCTCGCTGCGGCCAAAGTGCATAAAGATGTTGCCGTTGTCGTACGTCGTTGCCACCCTCATGGTGTCGACCTCCTTTACTGGCCATATGGCCGTCGTCGTAGGTGTGGGGGAGTATGCGATATTGCCGCCCTCGATACTAAGTGCTCGCCCGTTGACCAGCGCGTTTGCCACCTTGCGATGTGCGCGGCTGCAGATGGCCGCAACGGTGGCACGGGCGATGCCCATTTGCTGGGCGACGGCCTCCTGATTGAGTCCTTCTAGGTCGCAAAGCCGTAGGACTTCGAGCTCATCGACCGTCATGTCGATGGCGTCTCCGCTGGCAAGGCCGTCAGGGGTAAAATCGCGATATTCGGGAACGATCCCAACACGGCGCAATTTTTCGCGTCTTCCTGCCATACACTCTCCAAATCTGACATATGTCAACAATAGGATAGCGCGTATACGAAACCGCTCAAGCTATTTTTGGCATATGTCAAAAAAGCTAAAGGTGCAGCATTTGCGAATGCGGTGCCGTACTGCCGTGCATTGCGTGTGCCGCCCCAAGTGTGCAATTCGATGCTGCGCGCCTGGGCTACAATAAAAATCGCTTATAGGCGACTGACAGGAGGGTCAATGAGCAAAGCTGATCAACAGTTTGTAGTCATGTGCCGCGATATTCTGGACCATGGCACCACTACCGAGGGCCAAAAGGTTCGTCCGGTGTGGGAGGACGGCACCCCTGCCTATACCATTAAAAACTTTGGCGTTACGGCACGCTACGACCTGCGTGAGGAGTTTCCGGCGCTTACCCTGCGTCGTACGGCCCTCAAATCTGCCATGGACGAGATCTTGTGGATCTATCAAAAGAAGTCCAATAACGTGCATGACCTCAACAGTCATATTTGGGATGAGTGGGCCGACGAGACCGGTTCCATCGGAAAGGCCTATGGGTATCAGATTGGGCAGAAGAGCCATTATGCCGAGGGTGACTTTGACCAGATGGACCGCGTGCTGTACGACCTTAAGCACACGCCGTACAGCCGCCGCATCATGACCAATACGTACGTGTTTAGCGACCTGTCCGAGATGCACCTGTATCCGTGCGCCTACAGCGTGACCTATAACGTCACGCAGCGCCCGCAGGACGATAAGCCAACACTCAACATGATTCTCAACCAGCGCAGCCAGGACATTTTGGCCGCGAACAACTGGAATGTGTGCCAGTACGCCATTTTGCTGATGATGGTCGCGCAGTCGGTCGATATGATCGCTGGCGAGTTGCTGCATGTGATCGCCGATGCCCATATTTACGACCGTCATGTCGATATCGTCCGCGAGCTTATCGAGCGTCCGCAGTTTGCCGCGCCCAAGGTAACGCTCAACCCCGATGTGCATGATTTCTACGCGTTTACGACTGATGATCTGATCGTTGAGGGCTATGAGCACGGCCCGCAGGTCAAGAACATCCCCATTGCGGTGTAGGTGACGCGCATGACGTGTAAGCTTTCTGCCATTGTCGCCGTGTGCGATGACTGGGGCATTGGGTGCGAGGGTGACATGGTCGTGTCCAACCGTGCCGACATGCGCCATTTTGTGGCGTGCACCAAGGGTTGTCCGGTCATTATGGGACGCAAGACCCTGCTGAGTTTTCCCGGCGGGCGTCCGCTTAAGAACCGTCGCAACATTGTGCTCACACACGACGAGGGCTTTGCCCTCGAGGGCGTCGACGTAGTGCATAGCGTTGACGAGGCCTTGGCCGCCGTGGTCGATGAACCTGTTGCGTGGGTGATCGGTGGCGGCGAGGTGTATCGGCAATTTTTGCCGTACTGCGTGGAGGCCGAGGTCACGCATAACCATTGCGTACATGACGTGGATACGTACTTTCCCGACTTGGACGCCGATTCCGCGTGGGAAGTTGCGAGGCGCGACGGGGTTGCCACGATTGCCGCGGGCGAGGGTGACGAAGGCCTCGATTATGAGTTCGTGACATATCGTCGTGTTGATGCTTAAATCGTCTGGCGGGAACGGTATCACCGGGTTGATTGAATGCATGGGGCGGCGCTTAGCGTCGCCTCGTTTGGTATAGATGTGCTGTAAAGAAGGGTACGGGCTGGCTGCTATGACTGATGCCGTTGAGGTGCTGCGAATCGATTCCCTTAATGATGAGCGGCTCGACGCCTACGTGCGACTGACGGAGCGCGAGCTGCGCTGCGTGCTGGAGCCGCAAAAGGGCATCTTTATCGCCGAGAGCGCCAAGGTCATCGAGCGCGCGGTGCGTGCCGGATACGAGCCGGTGAGCTTTCTTTTGGGTGAGCGCTGGCTCGATCAGATGATGCCGCTGTTCGAGCGTCTGGTTGTACGCGAGGGCGCAGGTCCGGTTCCTGTGTTCGTGGCCTCCATGGAGCTCATGGAGCAGTTGACGGGCTTTAACGTGACGCGCGGTGCGCTCGCGGCGTTCCGCCGCCCGCGTCAGATTCCGGTTGATGAGTTCTTGGGCGGCGTCGTCGAGGTGGCGGGTGAGCGCCCGGTGCGCGTGTGCGTCCTCGAGGGTATTGTCGACCATACTAATGTGGGTGCGATTTTCCGCTCGGCGGCAGCGTTGAATGTCGATGGCATTTTGGTGAGCCCCACTTGCTGTGACCCGCTGTACCGCCGCTCGGCCCGCGTGAGCATGGGCACGGTGTTCCAGGTGCCCTGGACGCGCATTGGCAGCGAGGCGCGCGTATGGCCTCATGATGGGCTGGCGGCGCTGCACGATGCCGGCTTTTCGTGTGCCGCCATGGCATTGACGGATGATTCGGTTTCGTTGGACGATCCTGCGCTGCAAGAGATTGACCGGTTGGCGATCTTTATGGGCACCGAGGGCGCCGGCCTGGGCGCCAAGACCATCGCGGGCTGTGACCGGGCTGTGCGTATTCCGATGGCGCATGGGGTCGATTCGCTCAACGTGGCCGCGGCGAGTGCTGTCGCTTTTTGGCAGTTGTGTCCGCACGTGAGCAACGAGTATCACTACCAGCCGGGACTGTATCACTAGGCAGATATTTTGCACCGGGCTCTGAGTCCGGGTGTTTCGGTTGACGCCGGTCGGTGCTAAGCTGGTGTCGGCTTTGGTCATAAAATTGACGTTTTGTTGTTTGACGTGCGCTGGTGGGGAGGGCGTGTGGCTAAGAAATCTACGGCTATCGATGTAACACAGGGTGTTATTTGGCAGCAGTTGCTTTCGCTGTGCGTTCCCATCTTTTTTAGTTCGTTTTTTCAGCAGGCCTACACACTTATCGGTACCTATATCGTCGGTCAGTTTGGCGGCAAGCTCGCGTTGGGCGGCATCCAGGCCACGATGGTGCTCACAGAGCTCTGCATTGGTTTTTGCGTCGGTGTGGGTGCTGGATGTGCTGTTATTACGGGTCAGTATTTTGGCCAGCACGATGATGAGCGACTGAGTCGTTCGGTCCATACGGCCATGACGCTCGCTCTGGTGGGCGGTATCGTCGTCTCGATTCTGGGCATAGTGTTCGTTGAGCCCATGCTGGTGCTTATGAATACGCCGCATGAACTATTGGCCGAGGGTGTGGCCTATGCTCGTTGCTATTTTGCCGCCATGGTTGCGGCGCTGCTGCTCAATATGGGAACGGCACTGCTGCGTGCCGTGGGCGACACGCGTGGCCCTGCCGTGATCATCGCTTCCGGCTGCCTCGTTAATGTGGTGCTGGATGTCATCTTCGTTGCCGTGCTTCATATGGAGGCTCTGGGCTGCGGCATCGCGGTGGCGCTGACCATTTGCTCCAACGCCACGATGATCGTGATTCGCATGATGCGCGCACCGGGTGCGTGGCGGCTTTCACTGTCCAAACTCGGCATTGATCCTGGTATTTGCAAGAGCATGATCTCGTGTGGTCTGCCGCTTGGCTTTCAGTCTGCTGCGTATTCGATTTCCAACGTCTTGATTCAGGTGTCGGTCAACTCGTTTGGTGCCGATGTCACCACGGCCTGGGGTCTTTCGGGCCGCTTAGATGGCATTGTCTGGATGGTTACCGAGGCGCTTGGCGTGTCGATCACCACGTTCTCGGCACAGAACTTTGGCGCGCGCAACTACGAGCGCATGCGCAAGGGCTACCATACGTCGCTCGTGCTGTCGTTTATGCTCATTGGTGGCCTGTCTGCCGTGCTGCTGGTGTTCTCGGGTCCTCTGTCGCGTCTGTTTGTCGACGATGCTTCGATCTCGGCCTACACCACGACCATCATCCATTTTATTGCGCCGTTCTATGCGATTTTCTCGATTATCGAAAACGCGTCGGGCTCCATTCGCGGTGCCGGCGTGAGCTTGCAGCCCATGATTCTCACGATTTTCGGCACCGTCGTGCTCAGGGTGATCTGGGTGTTTGCGATCATGCCTTTCGATCCGTCGCTTGAGCTCCTGCTGCTGGTTTACCCCGTAACCTGGCTCATCACGGCCACGATGTTCACCATCTACCACCACAGCGGCAACTGGCTAGGCCGCGCCACTGCCTAATGATCCGTATGAGACAGAGGAAAACGGATCATTGCTCTCCGTGGTGATGTCGATGATTCGTTTTCCTCCGTCCCCTTTGGATCAATTAGTATTCGATGCCTTGACGGGCTAGGAGGCCTTCGTCGAAGTAGTGTTTGACGGGGCGCATTTCGGTTACGAGGTCGGCAAGGTCGGCGAGGGGCAGCAAGCCGCGGCCAGTGAGCACGAGCTCCGTGGTGGTTGGTTTCATCGCGATCAACGCTTCGACATCTTCGCGCGTCACAAAGCCCCGTCGCATGGCTTCTCCCAGCTCATCCAAGATCAGCACGTCGACTTGGCTAATCTGCTCGCGCGCCAGCTCCATGATCTGTGCGGCACAGGCTTCGGGCGTTTCGCGGTCGGCTTGTACGATGCAAAGCCCCAATCGAGGAGCTGCGTCATGTTCGGCGCAGTGCAGCTTCTTGGCAAACTGAAGCATGAGCACGTTAAGTCCATAGCCCGTGGCGCGCAGCGCGAGCCCCAGCGCAGCCGTCGTCTTGCCCTTGCCGTCGCCCGTATAGATTTGAACCTTGCCGACTTCCAGTGATGCCATCTCTGTCCTTTCGTGCCCGGTGTCGGTTTATCGCCGGCCGGGTTGGGTATTCTAGTTAGCATTATCAACCCCAGTAGATGGAGTTCAAGCAGATGGAGATGGATGACAACAAACGTAGACGGAATATGATCCTCTACGTGCTCATCGCCTTCGTCGTCTACCTCGTGCTCTCGACCGTTCTGTTCCCCAACATCGGTCACACGCAGCAGATTACGAAGACCGATTACTCGACGTTTGTCAAAGCGCTCGACAAGAAGAGCGTCGATAAGGTCGAGTACAACACGGACGATTACTCGATTTATTACACCAAGAAGGGCGAGGACGAGAACATCGCCTACAAGACGACCGGTGTGCCGAATGATGCGGGCTTTACCGATCGCGTGCTTGAATCTGGCGCCTCGCTTGAGTCGGTCGTTCCCGATAAGAACTCGGGTCTGATGACTTACTACCTGCTCACCCTCATTCTTCCCATGGCGATTTTCTTCCTGATCGGCTGGTGGCTCAACCGCCGCATGAAGAAGGCCATGGGTGATGACGGTCCGTCGATGAACTTTGGCGGCGGCGGTTTTGGCGGCGGTGGACTGGGCAAGTCCGGCGCGCGCGTGATTGCCTCCAAGGATGTGGGCGTGACCTTTAAGGATGTCGCTGGCCAGGAAGAGGCCAAGGAGTCCCTCAAGGAGGTCGTCGACTTTCTGGAGAAGCCGCAGCGCTACGAGGAGATTGGCGCCAAGCTGCCGCGCGGTGCCCTCCTTGTCGGCCCTCCGGGTACCGGTAAAACCCTGCTTGCCAAGGCTGTGGCCGGCGAGGCTGGTGTGCCGTTCTTTAGTATTTCGGGCTCTGAGTTTGTTGAGATGTTCGTCGGCCGCGGCGCCGCCAAGGTTCGCGATCTGTTTAAGCAGGCCAAGGAAAAGGCCCCGTGCATCGTCTTTATCGATGAGATCGATACCATCGGCAAGAAGCGCGACGGCGGCGGCTTCAGTGGCAACGACGAGCGCGAGCAGACGCTCAACCAGCTGCTGACCGAGATGGACGGCTTCGATAACCACAAGGGTATCGTCGTCCTCGCTGCCACCAACCGTCCCGACAGCCTTGACCCGGCCCTGTTGCGCCCCGGTCGTTTTGATCGCCGCATCCCCGTTGAGCTGCCCGACCTTACCGGCCGTAAGAACATTCTTGAGCTGCACGCCAAGAGCGTGAAGACGCAACCGCCGATCGATTTGACCGCGATTGCCCGCGCCACGCCCGGTGCATCGGGCGCCGACTTGGCCAACATTATCAACGAGGGCGCCCTGCGAGCCGTCCGCGAGGGTCGCAAGCGCGCCACGCAGGACGACTTTGAGGAGTCGGTGGAGGTCGTCATCGCCGGTCAGCAGCGTAAGTCCACGGTGCTGTCCGACCACGAGAAGCAGGTCGTTTCTTACCACGAGATCGGTCATGCCATCGTTGCCGCACGCCAGAAGGGCTCTGCGCCGGTCACAAAGATCACCATCGTGCCGCGCACGAGCGGCGCTCTGGGCTACACCATGCAGGTCGAGGAGGACGAGCGCTTCCTGACCACGCGCCAGGAGATCCTGGACAAGCTCGCCGTCTATTGCGGTGGCCGTGCAGCCGAGGAGCTCATCTTTGGTGAGATGACGACCGGCGCCGCCAACGATATCGAGCAGGCCACCAAGCTCGCCCGTAACATGGTGACGCGCTTTGGTATGTCCGATGAGTTTGGCATGATGGCGCTCGGTACCGTGCAGAACGCGTACCTTAACCAGGATACGTCGCTCACCTGCGCCCCCGGTACGGCCGAGCGCGTGGACGCGATTGTCGCCAAGCTGATCGAGGATGCGCACGACCGCGCCCTGCAGATCCTGAAGGAGAACAAGTTTAAGCTCCACGAGCTGGCTCGTTATCTGTACAAGAAGGAGACGATCACGGGCGAGGAGTTTATGAATCTCCTCACGCGTGAGAATCCGCTGATGCCAAAGCAGCAGTAATACTAGTTGCGCAGTGTCAATCGCCCCATTTGAGTGTCCACCTCAAATGGGGCGTTTTGCTTGGGAAGAGTTGTATATGAAGATCGTGGTAAGTGCCTGCTTGATGGGCGAGAGCTGCAAGTATAACGGGCTCGATAATTACCATCGCGAGCTGGTTGAGGCTTGCGAGCGCACGGGAACCGAGGTGCTCCTCGTGTGCCCTGAGGTTTTTGGCGGCCTGCCCACGCCGCGCAAGCCGTCCGAGATTGTGAACGGCGAGGTCCGTACCTGCGAGGGCGCCTCGGTCGATCGTGAGTTTCGCCTGGGTGCCGAGCGCGCACTCGACATGTGCGAGCAGGCGGGCGGGCCGTCCGAGATCGTTGCGTGCGTCTTGCAGGACCGCAGCCCTTCGTGTGGTGTAGACCGCGTCTACGATGGCACCTTTAGCGGCACGCTCACCGCGGGCAACGGTGTCTTCGTCGACCTACTGCTGCGTCACGGGTATCGCGTGATTCCCGCAAGTGAATTTGACCCGAGCATGTTGGAATAGCAAAAGAATGGGGGCGGCCATCGAGTAGATGGTCGCCCCCTTTACTGGCAAGCTAAACAATTTCAACAGATGTTCAATGGCGTTTGCCCAGATAAAACCTGCCAAAACAAACCTGTCCCTTTTTGGTAGGTTAGGCGAGGAGGGTGTGGCCGTAGGCGTTGGCTGCCTTGATGGCGGCGGCGAACTTCTCGTCGGTGAAGGGCTCGGGGTTACCCTGCTTCCACTCGTTGGTGGCGTGCGCGTACTCGCACAGGGCAGGGATATCGGCCTCGGAAAGCCCGACCTGCTCAAGCGTCACGGGCAGGCCCATCTGCTTGTTAAAGGCGGCATAGCGCTCAAGGTTTTCGGTGTCGCCCGTGTAGGCGAACAGCACGAGCACGCCCAGGCTTACGACCTCGCCGTGCAGGTAGGTGCCCTCACGTGGAATGCTGCAAGTGGCGTTGTAGAACGCGTGTGCCACGCTCGAGTTGTAGTAGTAATCGTTCTGGTTGGTCAGGTTCGAGACATATCCCGTGTTGACCACGATGTCGAGCGCGATCTGCTTGACGGCCTCGCTCGACAGGTTCTGGCGCACGTCCTCAAGACCCTGGACGCCATAGGTAAACAGCGGCTCGGAGCAGGTGTGGGCGAGTGCCAGGCCAAGACCGGCGGTGTGCTCCAAATTTCCGGCGCTCGCGGCGTACTCGACCTCGGGCTGCTTGGACAGGGCATCGCCTACGCCAGCCCAGAAGTACTCTGCCGGTGCCTCGGCGATGATCTTGGGGTTGATGAAGATGTGCGCGGGGCGGTTGGGGTACGAATAGCCCTCGAGCGAGCCGTCGTCGTTGTAGACAACGGCAATGGCGGTCGCGGCGGAGCAGTTGGAGCAGATTGTCGGGACCGTAAAGACGATCTTCTTGAGCTCGATGGCCGCCGTCTTGACGGTGTCGAGCGCCTTGCCGCCACCACAGGCTATGAGCACGTCTGCCTGCTGGCAGGCGGGGGAGTTTACGACCTTGGCGATATTGGCGCGTGTGCTGTTGGTGCCGTAGACGCGCGTCTCCAGAACCTCGACGCCGGTTCCTGCCAGCGCGGCTTCGATACCGGGAAGTGCTGCAGCCAGTGCTCGCTTGCCACCGATGATTGCGACCTTGGTCGCTCCGTATTCGGCCAGCGCGCCGGGCAGCTCGTCGAAGCAGTCCTCGCCGACGGTATAGTCGCTCATTCCGATCGTGCGCATAGCAACCTTCTTTCGTCCGATAAAGTGCTTTCAGGTATTTTGCTCCTAGAGAAGGTCCACAGCCGCGAGAAATTTCGAACGTATAAAACCAGTGTTGAGGGTTTTTCGTCGGCGCGGAACGTGCTAGCATACTCCGCATAAGCGTTGATGGGGACGAGTAGTCGGCCGTCCGCATGCTACAGAGAGCGGGGAGCGCTGAGAAACCGTGCATGCGACCGATGAAAATCACCCCGGAGCTGCGGTCCCAACGGACGTGCCGCGCAGGCACGTCTTAGTAGATATCGCCGAGATGGTCGTCGATACAGGCCAGCCGAGTAACGGATGCGAGCGCGCGGCGACGCGGGCGAGGGCATCTAAGCTGGGTGGTTAAGCGAAGAGCTTTTACGGGCAGACTGCCTGTCTTGTGGCGCTTCGTCCCAGCTTGCAGGGACGGGCGCTTTTTTGGTGCCCAGAGGGCGTGCGCGCCCATGACAAGAAAGGGGTACCGTGGCAAACGAGTACAAGCAGACGATGAATCTGCCCAAGACCGGTTTTCCCATGCGTGCCGGTCTTTCCAAGTCCGAGCCCAAGCGACTCAAGGACTGGCAGGACAACAAGGTCTACGAGCAAGTTCTAAAGAAGAACAAGGGTCACAAGAAGTTCGTGCTGCACGACGGCCCTCCGTATGCCAACGGCCCGATCCACATCGGCCACGCCATGAACAAGATCTCTAAGGACATGATCAACCGTTACTGGATGATGCAGGGCTATGAGGTTCCCTATGTCCCCGGTTGGGACTGCCACGGTCAGCCGATTGAGCACAAGGTCGAGGAGAAGCTCGGCACCGAGAAGTTCAACCAGACCTCCACGGCTAAGATCCGCGAGCTTTGCAATAAGTTCGCTGTCGAGAACATCGAGCTGCAGAAGGCCGGCTTCCGTCGCCTGGGCGTGCTTGGCGACTGGGACAACCCGTATCTGACGCTCTATCACCAGCATGACGCCGCCGACATCGAGGTCTTCAAGGCCATGTTCGACAAGGGCATGATCTATCGCGGTCATAAGCCCGTCTACTGGTGCAAGCACTGCCACACCGCGCTGGCCGAGGCCGAGATCGAGTACTCCGACGAGACGAGCCCGTCCATCTTCGTGCGCTTTGAGATGACCACTAAGCCTGCCGGTCTTGAGAGCTTCGACGGCCCGGTTGACTTCATCATCTGGACGACCACGCCGTGGACCATCCCCTCCGACCAGGCCGTTTCCCTTAAGCCCGGCGCCGCCTATGTTGCCGTTGAGCACGATGGCCGTGCCGAGGTTATGCTCGAGGACCTGGCTCCCAAGTGCTGTGAGGAGTTTGGCTGGGAGTACACCCCGGTCATGGTCGACGGTAAGCCCTATGTGGTTCCCGCTGAGACCTTCCACCACATCCACTACAAGCAGCCGATCTTTGACGGTGTCGAGGGCGTGGCACTGCTGGCCGATTACGTCGGCGTCGATGACGGTACCGGTATCGTCCACAACTCGCCCGGCCACGGCGTCGACGACTACTTCGCCTGCCTCAAGGAGGGCATCACCGATATCTGCATGCCGGTTGATGACGACGGTAAGTTCTACACCGGCGAGGAGTTTGGTACCGGTGGCCCCTTCAGCGGTATGGATACCGACGAGGCCAATCCGCACATCATCGAGTTCCTGCGCGAGCGCGGCACCCTGGTCCTCGAGAAGAAGATCACGCACAGCTATCCGCACTGCTGGCGCTGCAAGCACCCGGTGCTCTTTCGTGCTACCGACCAGTGGTTTGTCTCGATGGACAAGACCGGTTTGCGCGAGCAGGCTGGCAAAGAGATCCGCGAGAACGTCAAGTGGTATCCGGCCCACGCGGCCAACCGCATCGGTGCCATGGTCGAGCAGCGTCCCGACTGGTGCATCAGCCGTCAGCGCAACTGGGGCGTGCCTATCCCCAGCTACACCTGCGCCGACTGCGGCGAGAAGGTAATGAACGACGCCACGCTCGACGCCGTCATCAAGCTCTTCCACGAGAAGGGCTCCGACGCCTGGTTCACCGACGCTCCCGAGAGCTACCTGGGCGAGGCTTGCGTCTGCCCCAAGTGCGGCGGCCATCACCTCAAGGCCGATAAGGACATCCTCGACGTGTGGTGGGACTCCGGCGTGTCCTGGAAGGCCGTCTGCGAGTATCGCCCCGAGCTTGAGTACCCGGCGGATGTGTACCTCGAGGGCTCCGACCAGCACCGCGGTTGGTTCCAGAGCTCGTTGCTCACCTCGGTGGGTGCCAACGGCCACGCTCCGTACAAGGCGGTCGTCTCGCAGGGCTTCACGCTCGATGGCCAGGGCCGCAAGATGTCCAAGTCGCTCGGCAACGTCATCGACCCCAACAAGGTCTGCGACGAGATGGGCGCCGATATCATCCGCCTGTGGGTCGCCTCGGTCGATACCAGCTCCGACGTCTCCATCGACCACGAGATCCTTGCTCGTACGTCCGATGCCTACCGTCGTTTCCGCAACACGCTGCGCTTCCTGCTCTCCGAGCTCGAGGGTCAGTTTGAGCCCGAGACCGACGGCGTCGCCTTTGCCGACCTGCTGCCGCTCGACAAGCTCATGGTTGCCCGTCTGACCCAGGTCCAGGCCGAGGTCGACGACGCCTACGCCAGCTACGAGTTCCCGCGCGCCTACCGTGCGCTCTACGACTTTGTGGTTACCGAGCTTTCCAACGTGTACCTCGACGCCCTGAAGGACCGTCTGTACTGCGACAAGCCCGGCTCGCTCGAGCGCCGCAGCGCCCAGACCGTGCTCGCTGAGCTCTTCTCGATGCTCATGCGCGACCTGCAGCCGATCCTGTCCTACACGGTCGACGAGGCCATGGCCTATGCGCCCGCCGGCTGCGTCGATCACCAGAAGTACGCCGCGCTGCTCGATTGGTACAAGTCGCCCATCACGGTCGACGAGGCCAATGAGTTCGAGGGCGTGCTCGAGGCCTCGCTCGAGCTCCGTGGCGCTGTGACCAAGGCCCTTGAGGATGCCCGCTCCGCCGGCACCTTCACCAAGAGCCAGCAGGTCCGCGTCAAGGCGGTCGTTCCCGCCGAGATGTATGCGCTGCTGACCGGCGACAAGGCCGTCGATCTGGCCGAGTTCTACATCGTCTCCGATGTTGAGCTAACCCAGGGCGAGGAGCTTTCCGTCGCTATTGAGGCCGCCGAGGGCGAGTGCTGCGACCGTTGCTGGAACTATCGCACCACCGTCGGCGAGTACAACGGTCACGCGCATATCTGCAAGCGCTGCGCGAATGCCTTGTAGTTACGCGGTTTTACCAAACCGCGTAACAGGTTGACGCTGCAAACCCGCCAGAGCGGCAATCTGCCTTTCAGCTTCGACGGCATGACCAGAAGGTCAATGCCGCCTCGCTTCAAGGCACCTTGCTCGCTCTGGCGGGTTTTCGGTGTCGGTAGTCTTTTTGGGACGGGGCTTTTTTAGCTGCCCTACCTCAAATAAGGACTTAATCTTCGAAAGCGCTGGACTGGGTAGCTAAAAAAGCCCCGTCCCAAAAAGACTGCCAAAAAGACTACCCGGTGAAGGGACAAGGGGACAGCCCCTTTGTCGCATTGGTGGATATGTCGTGCGTTCTGCGTATGGCAATATAAGATGGTTATTTGCGTTAAATGGAATTCGACGTTCTTGAGGGTAGGGGATTTCTTTGGGTCGTGGTGCGGATATGACGCCGCCTTTGCGTTGGCGGTTAGGTGTTGCTGGTGGGGTGGCGCTCTTTGTGTTGCTTGTTGACCAGCTGACCAAGCTTGCGGTTCGTGCCGTGGGCGATACCCTGCATATGACTGTTATCCCCGGCGTGATCGATTTTGTGTTTGTCCGCAATATCGGAGCTGCCTTTAGCATGGGCGAGGGCCATGGCATAGCGTTTGCCGTGCTGGCGCTTGCGGCCATTGCCGCCATTGCCGTGTACTTGCTCCGTGCTCCTCAGCTCGCTCGCCTAGAGGTCGTGGGTATGGCCATGGTTGCGGGCGGCGCCATCGGCAACGCGATCGATCGCCTGGCCATGGGCTTTGTGACTGATTTTATTGCCACTACCTTCATTGATTTCCCCGTCTTTAACGTGGCCGATATCGGCATTACCGCCGGTGTCGTGCTGGCGCTCATCGGATACATGTTCTTGAGTCCCGCCGCTCGCGAGGTCGATGCGACCGCCGAGCTCAATGCCCGTGACGAGGCCCGCGCCAAACGTAAAGCTAAGCAGCGTGGGGAGCGTGCCCGCAAGATTCGCGAAAGGAATGAGCGCTAATGGCCGACATCCATATCCTCGTTGCCGACGATTGCACCGGTCAACGTCTCGACGCCTATCTGGGCGCCAACGATGGCTGCCCCACGCGCTCTGCCTGCGCGCATCTGATCGAGGGAGGCGCTGTTGCCGTCAACGGCGAGACCTGCCTATCTAAAAAGTATGCCGTACGCTCCGGTGACCGCATCTCGGTCGACCTGCCCGAGCCGCATGACCCGACCGACGTGATCCCCGAGGCCATCCCGCTCGACATTCACTATGAGGACGACTATCTCATGGTGCTCTCCAAGCAGCGCGGCCTAGTGTGCCATCCTGCGCATGGTCATGAGAGCGGCACCCTTGCGAATGCCCTGGTCTATCACTGCGGCATCGACCATCTGGGTACCGTGCAGGGCGAGGACCGCCCCGGCATCGTGCATCGTCTGGATCGCGATACCTCGGGCCTTATGCTCGCGGCTAAAGACGACGACACCCAGCGCGCGCTCCAAAATCTCATCCGCACGCGCACGCTCGACCGTCGCTACATTACGCTCGTTCATGGGCACATTGCCATGGACGAGGGCACTATCAATACTGGTATCGCTCGCTCCACGCGCGACCGCGTGAAGATGGCGGTTTCCGATGACCCCTTTGCGCGCCAGGCCATCACGACCTTTAAGGTCCTTGAGCGCTTTGATTCCACGCGCTTCGACGACGGCTACACGCTTGTCGAGTGTCACCTGTTTACCGGCCGTACGCATCAGATTCGCGTGCACATGCGCCATATCAACCATGCCTGCGTGGGCGATCCACTCTATGGTAAGTGCGATGCTCGTGCCGATCAGGGTCTGACCAGGCAGTTCCTGCATTCCTGGCGTGTGGCGTTCGATCATCCCGTGACGGGGGAGCACATCGAGTGCCGTGACGAGCTGCCATGGGATCTTGCGGCGGTTCTGGATGATCTGGCCCCGCGTTCGCTCGGCCGCACTGCCGCTGGCAACGAAATCGTCCCTCAGCTCGGTCTGCTCGAGGCCTAGCCAGTATTAGGTGGTTTCTTGAACTCCGTAAGCCTGCGGTAAGATATACGGTTGTTTACGTCACGCGTTCCTGGGAGCCTGCATGCTCGCCTTTTTACAAACCAACACACCTATCGTGATCTTCAACCAGATTGTCGTCACGCTGCTTACGGTCTGTTTTCTGTACCAGGTGGTCTTCTTTGTCATCGGCGCTCTTCGTGGTGAGGTCGCGCCTCCCAAGGCCAAGAAGCTCCATCGTTATGCCTTCTTTATCGCGGCGCATAACGAGGAGGCCGTGATCGCCAACCTCGTGCGCTCCATTAAGGACCAAGATTATCCGTCCGAGCTTATCGAGGTCTTCGTGGTCGCCGATGCCTGCACCGACAACACGGCGCAGCTCGCGCGCGAGGCGGGCGCCGTCGTCTATGAGCGCAATGACTTGGCCCGTAAAGGCAAGAGCTGGGTCATGGACTATGGCTTCGACCGCATCCTTAACGAATATCCCGATACGTTTGAAGGCTACTTTATCTTCGATGCCGATAACGTTATCGCCCGCGATTACGTGTCCAAGATGAACGATGCTTTTGACCAGGGCTTCCATGTTGTTACGAGCTATCGCAATTCCAAGAACTTTGGCAGCTCGTGGATCTCGGCAGCTAATGCCACGTGGTATCTGCGCGAGGCGCGCTTTCTCAACAATGCGCGCAACATCTGTAAGACGTCTTGCGCCGTTTCGGGTTCGGGCTACCTCATCTCCGCCAGCGTTATCGAGGGTATGCACGGCTGGCAGTTCCACACGCTGACCGAGGATATTCAGTTCACCACGTTCTGTGCCATTCACGGCATTCGCATTGGCTATGCGCCGGCGGAGTTCTTTGACGAACAGCCCGTGACGTTTAAGGCATCCTGGAAACAGCGTATGCGTTGGACCAAGGGCTTCTACCAGGTGTTCTTTACGTACGGTAAGCACCTGGTCAAATCGACCTTCCGCTATCATCGCTTTGCCGCCTACGACATGTTTATGACGATCGCACCGGGCATGCTGCTCTCTCTGATCTCGATGCTCGCTAATGCGACGTTCCTCATCGTGGGCGGCCTTTCGCACGGTTTCTTGGCTACCGAAGTCGAGATGCAGGCGTGTGCCGCTTCGCTCATTATGACCTTCGCTATGATGTATCAGACTTTCTTTATCCTGGCGCTGCTCACGACTATCTTTGAATACAAGCATATTCACTGCGCGCAAAAGTGGCGTCTGGTAACCAACCTGTTTACCTTCCCGATCTTTATGTTCAGCTATATCCCCATTACGGTGGCAGCGCTGTTCTTGAAGGTCGACTGGGTGCCGACGCAGCACGCCGTAAGCGTTACCCTCGACGAGGTCATGCAGGGCGCCAAATAACCACCATCAAAACCACCACAAAGGGGATATAGAACCTTTGCGGTGGTTTTACGTTTGAGCGCTCAGTTAAGGGGTTTCGATGTTCTATATCCCGTTTTGGATTTGCATCTTTGCCGGCGCGGTGATTGATGCCCGCGAGCGGCGGTTTCCCAATGAGCTTGCCGGCGCGTGTGCGGTGGCGGCGTTTGCAGGCGTCTGGCTCGACAAGGGCGTTAACATGGCGCTTGATCACGCCGGTCTTGCGGTCATCGTCTACCTTGCCCTTGTGCTTACTGAGTCACTCTGGCGTCGCCTTCGCCATGCCCCTGGCGTTGGCATGGGGGATGCCAAGGCGCTCTTTGCCCTTTGCACCTTCGATCCCCTGGGCGGCGTCGTCGCGTTTGCGGTTGCGCTCCTGACCCTTGCCGCCGCCTGTCTCATCGTAAAATCGCGCTCGCTGCCTTTGCTGCCGTTTTTGGTGCCAATATTTGTCATAATCGAGTTCGTGGGTAGTACGCTGTAACCGTTTGCGCGCCCTTTTTAAGGAGCATGCCATGGCAATCAATCAACAGACAGCCGCCATCAAGGCGCGCCTGGATCGCATTCCCGCGGCGTTGTCGCCCGAGCTGGTCGAGCGCATTGCCGCCGACCGCGCCTCGGGTGTCGTTAATCCCTATCGATGCGGTGACGACCAGGCCATCCGCCGTGTCGATCGGGCCGCAGACGAGGGCACGCTTATGCGTCCGGCCTTTATGCGCGATATCGAAAAGATTCTGCATCTGCCAGCATACACACGTTATGCAGGCAAAACGCAGGTCTTCAGTTTTCGCAGCAACGACGATCTGTCGCGCCGCGGCCTGCACGTGCAGCTTGTCTCGCGCATCGCTCGCGATATCGGGCGTGCTCTGGGCCTCAACTGCGATCTGATCGAGGCGATTGGTTTAGGCCACGACTTGGGCCACACGCCCTTTGGCCATGCCGGTGAGCGTTTCCTCAACGATATCTATCACGAGCGCACGGGTCGCTATTTTTTCCATAACGTACAATCCGTTCGCGTGCTCGACGCACTGTACGGCCGCAACGTGTCGCTCCAGACGCTCGATGGCGTACTGTGCCACAACGGCGAGTACGAACAGCGTGTTTTTGAGCTTTCCGACACAGGTTCTTTTGACCAGTTCGACCGAACCGTCGAGGAATGCATTGCCACGGGTTATAGCGCAATTGAGCACCTGCGCCCCATGACGCTCGAGGGCTGCGTGGTTCGCATCTCGGATATCCTTGCCTACGTTGGGCGCGATCGCCAAGACGCCATTGCGGCGGGCCTGCTGTCACCCGACGCCTTTGACGATGACCTGGGCGGTGCATACAACAGCTGGATCCTTACGCATGCCTCTATCGATATCGTCGAGCACAGCTATGGCAAGCCGCGCATCGAGATGAGCGAGGACCTGTTTGAGGAGATTCGCCGGGCCAAGCGCGAGAACTACGAGAAGATCTATAGCAAGGGCGGCATAGAAGGCGACTCCGAAGCGGAGCTGCGCGAGGCCTTCGAAAAGCTCTATGACCGTTGCCTGCGGGACATAAACGAAGGCGACGAGTCCTCGTATATCTTTAAGCACCACATTTCTCGCATTGAGCAGCAGCTTTCCTACTACGATCGCACCTATGCATGGCAGGACGATAAGGACCAGACGGTCGTGGATTACATTGCGAGCATGACGGACGGTTATTTCTGCGAGCTCACGAGCAAGCTGTTCCCGGGATTGATGTTTCCGCACCGTACCTATATTAACGAACGGTAGTTCGTATATATTCGGTATACTGTTCGTGGAAAACGTTTTTGATTGATGCACGGGATGGCTATGGACGACCTGTTTTCTGCTTCGACGCGTGAGCGTTCCTTTCAGAATGCGCCGCTTGCGGTGCGCATGCGGCCCAATTCGCTCGACGAGTACGTGGGCCAGCAAAAGGCCGTCGGTAAGGGCTCGTGGTTGCGTGCCGCGATTGAGCATGACGTGCTGTCGAGTGTGATTCTGTATGGGCCGGCCGGTACGGGCAAGACGACGCTGGCCCACATTATCGCCAACCATACCAAGAGCGAGTTTGTCGAGGTCAGCGCCGTGACGGGCACTGTGAAGGATTTGCGCCGCGTGATTGACGAGGCCAAGACGCGCCTGAATACGTACGACCGTCGCACCATTCTTTTCATCGACGAGATTCACCGCTTCTCCAAGTCGCAGCAGGATGCCCTGCTGCATGCGGTTGAGAACCGTACCGTCATTATGATTGGCGCCACGACGGAGAATCCGTACTTCGAGGTCAACTCGGCGTTGCTCTCGCGCGGTCGCGTGGTAGAACTTGAACATTTAAAGGACGAGGATATCGCCACGCTTATCGAGCGTGCGCTCGAGGCGCCACAGGGTTTGAACGGCAAGTTCTCGGCCGATGAGGATACGGTTAAGACCATCTGCGCGCTGGCTGCGGGTGACGCTCGCTCGGCACTCACGACGCTCGAGCTTGCGAGCGAGATTGCCGTCACGCGTCCCGATACCGAGGGAACGCCAGCGCCGGCGGCGGGGGAGCGTTATCCCATTACCGTGGATGACGTAAAGATTGCCAATCCGCGCCGTGGTTTTTCGTATGACAAAAACGGCGACATGCACTACGACATCATCAGCGCGTTTATTAAGTCTATGCGCGGCAGCGACCCCGATGCCACGATCTATTGGCTCGCGCGCATGATCGATGCGGGGGAGGACCCTAAGTTTATCGCTCGCCGTATTATGATTCAGGCTTCTGAGGATGTTGGCAACGCCGATCCGCAGGCGCTATTGGTGGCGCATGCCGCGTTTAAGTCTGCCGAGGTCATCGGTTATCCCGAGTGCCGCATTAATCTGGCTCAGGCTGCACTCTATGTGTGCTTAGCGCCAAAATCCAACGCGTGTGAGGCCTCGATTGATGCGGCGTTGGCCGATATTCATTCAAGTGGGCTGCGCGAGGTGCCGAGCTATCTACGTGATCGTCATCGCCCGGGCAGTGACGAATACGGTGTGTATAAGTATCCGCATGATTATCCCGAAGGCTGGGTCGATCAACGCTATTTGCCCGAGGGGCTGGAGCGCGGTGCGTTTTGGCAGCCTGCCGGCCGCGGCTGGGAAGAGTGGCGTGTAGAGCAAAGCGAGCGCGACCGTAGCGGGAATGCACCGAAGTAGCTGCTGGTAATTTTGTCTCACGTTGCTGCTTTTGGCATGTTCGGTCACCTTTGGGGTACCATGAACAGCGTCTGTATTTCGATTCCTTCGGGAGGCTTGTATGAGTCCCATCCAAATCGCCCTGCTGCTGCTCGCCGTTGCCGGCGTGTGGGCTGTCATCGAGCTCGCGCTCACGCTGCGAAAGACCCGCACTGTCGTTGATTCGCTCGACAAGACGGTGAGCGACCTTAACAACACCATCGCCGAGGCTCAGCCCGTGGTAGCAAAGCTCGATGGCGCCGTCGATGAGCTCACCCCCGCGCTGGCGCAGGTTGAGCCGCTCCTCAAGTCGAGCAAGACCGCCGTCGACGCCCTTACCTCCAATCTCGTAGAGGTCGAAGCCGTGGTTCGCGACATTTCCGAGGTTACGGGCAGCATGGCCGAGGCCAGCAATGCCGTGTCGAGTGTGACCGACTCTGCGGCCGGTGCCGTTCAGAAACTCTTTAACAAGGTGAAGGCTCCCGCGGTCGAGGCCGAGCATAATCTTTCCGCTGCCGCCGAAGCCGAGCAGCCGACCGAGCGTGTCCTGATTGGCGAAGCCGGGGACGATGCCGCTGCTGGTGACGATGATGCACAGAAGCCTGCTGCTAAAGCAGCCCGGTATTACACCTACACGCCCGCCGAGACCTCCGAGGAGTCCTGCGATGAGTAGTGAAGCAACTTGCTCTATCACGCTGACTGTTGCCGGGGATCCGCGTCTGGCACGCCTGGTACGCATGACGGCGGCTAATGTCGGCGCGCTGTGTTCCATGTCCGTCGATCGCATCGAGGACATTCGTATGGCTGCCGAGGAGGCCTTCATCTTTGGCTGCACGGCCGTTGATTCTGACGTTATCTCGATCAAATTCGATGTCGACGAGTCTCACGTGGGCATGACCTTCACCTTTGGCGACCAGGCGGCTGTCGATGAGGATGACCAGGCCGCCGTATATGCCGAGCTCATTTTGGCAAGCGTGTGCGATTCCTACGAAAAGACTGCGGCACCTCTGACGCTTTCCCTCGATCTCAAGGCGGATATCTAATATGACCGAACGTTCCCGGAGCGGTAAGACCGCTTGGGACAAGGAGAAAACCCGCGAGCTGTTTCGTCGCTACAAAGAGACCGGTGATCCGGACGCCCGCGAGCAGCTCGTCATGTCCCATATGAACCTGGTAAGGTTTCTTGCCAACAAATTTAAGAATCGCGGCGAGCCGCTCGACGACCTCATGCAGGTCGGCTATCTGGGTTTGCTCAAGGCTATCGACCGCTTTGACCCCGAGCGCGGACTTGAGTTCACCACGTTTGCCACGCCCACCATCTTGGGTGAGATCAAGCGTCACTTCCGCGACAAGGGTTGGAGTGTGCGCGTTCCGCGTCGCCTACAGGAGCTCTCTGCCAAGGTTAACCAGGCCACCGACAAGCTCACTAACGAGCTGCAGCGCTCGCCTAAGGTTGAGGAAATCGCTGAGTACCTAGACGTGACCGTTGACGAGGTGCTGGAGGCCATGGAATCGTCCTCGGCCTATACCTCGGTGCCCATCGAGGCCCCCGGTGCGTCCGATTCTGACGACGCGCCTTCAATTCTCGACCGTTACGCCGACGACGACAACGAGCTCGACTTTACCGATGACCGCCTGGTGATTGAGGAGGCCATCCGCGATTTCTCGCCGCGCGAGCGCGAGGTTATCGAGCTGCGTTTCGTAAAGGGCATGACCCAGATCGAGATCGCCAAGAAGCTGGGCATCTCGCAGGTGCAGGTCTCGCGCCTGCTGCGCCGTACCCTTAAGAAGGTTCAGGACAAGATCGACCCCGACGGAGTGATGGTTCGTTAATGAGTGAACACCCCCAACAAACCGATCGCGCGCTGCGCGATACCCGTATTCTGACGCTTCGCATTTGGGCCGTCGTCGGCTGCATTGTCATCGCCGCCGTCATCTTTAACCTTATGGGTATCTTGGCGCCGGTTATCGAGTTTCTAGCTGTCGGTTCCATCATCGCTTTTGTGATGTCGCCGATCACTAACTGGCTCGAGCATCACGGCGTCAACCGTGGCATTGGTTCGCTTATCGCGCTGATCGTGGTCGTTGCTGTGCTCGTCGGTGTCGTTTGCATCTTGTCGCCGATTCTCTTTGGCCAGATCATGGAAGTCTTGAGCCGCCTGCCTGAGCAGCTTCGTGTTGCGGGCGGTGATCTCAACGAGATGGTCTCGCATGCCAAGACGCTCAACAACACGCCGCTCAAAGAGTATCTGGACGATAATCTTTCTTCGCTGGTTACCGTGGCGTCCAAGTATGTATCTCAGATTGCCGCCGAGCTTGGTCGCGGTGTATTCCCGTTCATTACCAATACGGCCTCGCAGCTGTTCGTCATCTTCCTCGGTCTGGTGCTTGCCTATTGGCTGGCCTGCGACTATCCCCGTATGCACCACGAGGTCTGCACCATCATCGGGCAGGAAAAGGAGACCTCGTACCGCTTTATGGTTGCGATTCTTTCGCGCTCGGTCGGCGGTTATATGCGTGGCATGGTCGTGACGTCCATCTGCGGTGGCATCCTCGCCTTTATCGGCTTTACGCTCATTGGCCATCCCTACGCGGCACTCATGGCCATCTTTACGGGCATTATGCACTTGGTTCCTGTTGTCGGTCCCTGGGTGAGCGCGGCGATCGCCACGGTGCTCGGCTTTATGTTCAGCCCGATGCTGGCTTTGTGGACTTTGGTCGTGACCATGGTGGCGCAAAATGTCACTGACAACGTCATTTCGCCTAAGGTCATGCAGAGCTCGGTCCAGGTGCATCCCATCATGAGCCTGACGGCCCTCGTTATCGGTTCGGCGCTTATGGGCGCCATCGGCATGGTCATCGCCATTCCGCTGTGCGCGGCCCTCAAGGGCATTTTCGTCTACTACTTTGAGAACGAGACCGGCCGTCAGCTCGTGGCATACGACGGCGCCGTGTTTAAGGGCACGCCGTATCGCGATACTGAGGGTAACCCGGTTGCCGCCTATGACGCGCTTGGAGACGATACATTCATCTATGAGTCCGAGCTCATCGGTAACGAGACTGCGCCCGAGGCCCAGGCCATGCCCAGGCCCGAGCTCGATAACCCCTGGATCAAGCTCTCGGGCCTTCAGCCCGATGCTACGGGCTTTTTCAAGAATCCCTTCGCCAAAGATGACGATTCCAACTCGGACGACGATACCAATACCGGCATCGACGGTTCCATGGACGATGATGAGCAGTAAGCCATTTCAAGTTCAAGTTCATAGGCAATAACGTGCAAATTCGCTGGAGGGTCGCTGTTTGGCGACCCTCTTTTTTGCACTTGCGCGGTGGGATGGTAATATCGTTACGTTTGAACTGTTTCGATGTGAAACCGAGGAGATTCCCTCTATGAGTGCTGACTACCCGTCAATGACTACGGCTGAGATTCGCTCTAAGTTCCTCAACTTCTTTGAGGAGCGCGGTCTTAAGCTCTATCCTTCTTCGTCCCTCGTCCCCGACGATCCTTCGCTGCTGCTTGCCAACGCCGGCATGAACCAGTTTAAGGAGTATTACCAGGGCAAGAAGACCATGAAGGAGATCGGCGCTATCTCCTGCCAGAAGTGCGTCCGCACCAACGACATCGACTGCATCGGCGAGGATGGCCGTCACCTGTCCTTCTTTGAGATGCTCGGCGACTTCTCCTTTGGCGGCGTCTCCAAGCAGCAGGCCTGCGCTTGGGCCTTTGAGCTCATCACCAAGGAGTTCAAGCTGCCGCTCGACCGCCTGTACTTCACCGTCTTTACCGAGGACGACGAGACCCATGACGTGTGGCGCTCTCTGGGCGTTGCCGAGGATCACATCTCGCGTCTGGGCGAGGACGACAACTTCTGGGCCGCCGGCCCCACCGGCCCCTGCGGTCCGTGCTCCGAGATCTACTTTGACATGGGCGAGGAGGTCGGCTGCGGCAGCCCCGACTGCAAGCCCGGCTGCGACTGCGACCGCTTCCTGGAGTTCTGGAACCTCGTCTTTACCCAGTACGACCGCCAGGAGGACGGCTCCATGCCGGAGCTGCCGCACCGCAACCTCGATACGGGCATGGGCCTGGAGCGCATGGCCGCTATCATGCAGCACAAGACCGCCAACTACGACGGCGATCTGATGCAGCACCTCATCAAGCTGGGCGAGGAGATCAGCGGCAAGACCTATGACGCCGACGATTACTCCGGTGCCAGCCGCTCGCTGCGTATCATCGCCGATCACTCCCGTGCCGTCGACTTCATGATCTCGGACGGCATCCTCCCCGGTAACGAGGGCCGCGAGTACGTCCTTCGCCGCCTGCTCCGCCGCGCCGTGTTCCACGGTCGCCTGCTGGGTATCGAGGGCGCCTTCCTGACCAAGTTCATCGACGAGGTCAACGCTCAGATGGGCGAGGCCTATCCCGAGCTGCTCAAGAACGTCGCGCTCGTCAAGGGTATCGTCGCTTCCGAGGAGGAGCGCTTCTCCACGACGCTCGACAACGGCCGCGTTTACCTGGACGAGGCCCTGGCCGCGCTCGCCGACGGCGCTGTCCTTCCGGGCGATGTTGCCTTTAAGCTGCATGACACCTTTGGTTTCCCCATCGACCTGACCGTCGAGATCGCCGGCACCGCTGGCCACGACGTCGACATGGACGGCTTTACCGCCTGCATGGAGGACCAGAAGGCCCGCGCCCGCGCCAATGCCAAGGGCGACGCCTGGGGCAGCTTCAACGACGTGTGGGTCGAGCTTTCCGACAAAGTTGCCGCGACCGAGTTCGACGGCTATGACAACGACGTCATCGAGGGCGCCAAGGTTGTCGCTATTGTTCGCAACGGCGAGTCCGTAGAGTCCGCCGCTGCGGACGAAGATGTCGAGGTTGTGCTCGACCGTACCCCGTTCTATGCCGAGATGGGCGGCCAGCAGGGCGACGCCGGTGAGCTTTCTGCCGAGGGCGTTGCGCTGACGGTTTCCGATACCAAGAACCACAACGGCCTGTATGCCCACGTCGCCCACGTTGCCGAGGGTACGCTGACCGTCGGTGCCACCGTGACCGCCGCGCTCGACGCCGAGCGTCGTGGCTTCCTGCGCCGCAACCACACCGCCACGCACCTGCTCGACGCCGCCCTTAAGCAGGTCCTGGGCGAGCATGTCTCCCAGGCCGGCTCGCTGGTGACGCCCGAGCACCTGCGCTTTGACTTCACGCACTTTGAGGCCCTGTCCTCCGAGCAGCTCAAGGCTGTCGAGGACCTGGTCAACCAGCAGATCTTCGCTTCCAAGCCGGTCGTTACCCGCGTCATGGGCATCGATGAGGCCAAGGCCGCCGGTGCTGTCGCCCTCTTTGGCGAGAAGTACGGCGACGTTGTCCGCGTTGTCTCCGTGGGCGCCGAGGACCAGCCGTTCTCCCGTGAGCTTTGCGGTGGCACCCATGCCGCCAACACTGCCGAGATCGGCCTGTTCAAGATCATTTCCGAGTCCTCCACGGGCTCCAACGTCCGCCGTATCGAGGCCGTGACCTCCAAGGGCGCTCTCGATTACATGGCCGACCGCCTGGCACTCGTTGACGCCGCTGCCGCTGCGCTCAAGTGCCGCGTTGACGAGGTTCCCGCCCGCGTGGAGAACCTGCAGGCCGAGCTGCGCGAGACGTCCAATAAGCTCAAGAAGGCCCTGACCGGTGGCTCCTCCGACGCTATCTCCAATGCTATCGAGGGAGCCGTCGAGCTCGATGGCTACAAGCTCGTCGTCGCTGAACTTCAGGGTCTCGAGGCCACCGATTTGCGCAACGTCTGGGATACCGTGCACCAGAAGGTCGCTGGCCCCGTTGCCTGCGTCGTCGCCAGCGTGACCGAGAAGGGCACCCCGGCGCTGCTCGCCGCCGGCTCCGATGACGCCGTCAAGGCCGGTTTCCATGCCGGCAATGTGATCAAGCAGATTGCGGGCCTGGTCGACGGTCGCGGTGGCGGCCGTCCCAACATGGCCCAGGCCGGTGGCAAGAATGCTGCCGGTATCGCCGATGCCCTCGCGGCCGCTAAGACCGCGCTGGGCGCCTAAGAACCTAGGTTGTCGCTGTGGTCGCGCTCGCACTGGACATAGGGGAGACCAGGATTGGCATCGCCGTCTCGAGCCGTGATGGCAAGATGGCGATGCCTGTCAAGGTACTCCCGGCCGCCGAGGTCACCGGTATGGCCAAGACGTTCCGTTACCTGGTCGAGGACTATGAGCCCGACATCCTGGTAAGTGGACGTCCCTTGACCATGGCCGGTGAGCCTGGCCCCCAGGCCGAGCGCGTTGCCGCCGTGGCGCAAAAGATCGCCGACGAGCTCGATCTTCCGCTCGAGTTTGAGGACGAGCGTCTGTCCTCGCAAGAGGCAAAGCGTATCTTGCGCGAGCAGGGCCTCAACGAAAAGCAGATGAGGGGCAAGATTGACATGATTGCCGCCAGCCTGTTTTTGCAGACATGGCTCGATCGCAAAAACGAGGAGGTTTCGCATGCCTAGCGCTTCCGATCCGCGCCAGCCGAATCGTACACGTCAGCCCGCGTCGCGCCCTGCCCAGCCTGGCCAGCGTCCGGCACAGCCGACGCAGCGCGCAGCTCAGCCTGGCGCGCGCCCGGTGCAGTCCTTCGCTCGTTCGGCCCAACCTGCTCAACGGACGGGTCAGCAGCCTTCTGCTCGTTCGGTTCAGCATCCGGCTTCTCGCGCGGCTCAGCAGCCCACTGCTCGTACGGCCCAGCCTGCAGGCGGTACCCGCTTTAAGCAGCAGGCACCTGTCCGGCGAACGCAGGCTACCCAATCGCATTCGCATCATGCTCGCGGTTTGCATGGCGTTGCTCCGGCGACCCGCTCGAGCTACGACACGCGTGCTCGTCGCGGTGCTCAAAAGAAGAGTTCTCCGGTTCCCATGATCATCGGCGTTGTGGTGGCGGTGCTCGCGCTTGCTGTGATCGCTTTCTTTGTCGTGCCGGCCGTCAAGGGCTTCTTTGCCGGTGAGGATACGAAGGTTACGGCTGGTCAGCAGGTTACGGTGACCATTCCCGACGGTGCTTCGGGCGATACCATCGCCTCGATCCTCTCCGAGAACCATATCGTCGAAAATCCCAAGGATTACTATGCGGCGGTCAAAAAGCTCAATGCCGATATGTCGCTCAAGCCTGGTACCTATTCGTTCACCACATTCATGGATGCGACCAAGGTTGTTCAGCAGCTCATGGAAGGCCCCAATGCGGGCTCCAATGCGCTTACTATTCCCGAGGGTCTAACGGTCGATCAAGTCGCCGACCGTGTGGCCCAGGCCTACGACAGCATCTCTAAGGAAGACTTCCTCAACCAGGCCAAGGCCTCCAACTACGTGGACGACTATAGCTTCCTTAAGGGCGCTGCCAACGATTCGCTCGAGGGTTTTCTGTTCCCCAAGACCTATTCGCTGGGCAAGGACCCGAGCGCCGATGACGTTATCCGCGCCATGCTCGATCAGTTCAACACCGAGTACAAGTCTCTCGATTTTGCCGGGTGCGAGGCCAAGATCAAAGAGCGTTACGGCGTGGAGATGTCCGATTACGACATCATCAATCTCGCTTCCATCGTTGAGCGCGAGGGTCTCAACGCCGAGCAGCGCGCACATGTCGCCTCGGTCTTCTACAACCGCCTTGCCGGCAAGCTCGACGGTCTGCGTTATCTCAACAGCGATGCGACCATGATGTATGTCACCGGTGGCGAGGTTTCCGCCGACGACCTGCAGAGCGATAGTCTGTACAACACCTATAAGCACGAGGGTCTGCCACCCACGCCCATCTGCTCCCCGTCGCTCGAGGCACTCAAGGCCACGCTTGAGCCGACCGACTCCGATGACCTGTATTTCTACATTACGCAGGACGAGGAGTACTTCTCGCAAACCTACGAAGAGCACCAACAGTCTTGGAATTAAACATGAGGATTTTCAGCCCCAAACGATATGTTGCATCCGTCGACCGCATCGACCTTGATACCCTGTGGGCCGACGGCAAACGCGCCATTCTGCTCGATCGCGATAACACCCTGGTGCCGCGCGACACCGAGCAGGTTCCCGCCGCGGTTTCCGCTTGGCTCGACGCCGCCCGTGCCAAAGGCTTTAAGCTGTGCATGGTGTCTAACAACTGGCATCGCGACCAGGTCATGAGCTCTGCGCGCGAGTTGGGACTCGAGGCCATTAGCCACGCCATGAAGCCGGCTCCGTTTGCCCTCAAGGCGGGTCTTAAGCGCCTCGGCGCCACGGCCGACGAGGCGGTGCTGATCGGTGATCAGCTCTACACGGACGTGTGGAGCGGCAATTTCGCCGGCGTCGATACCATCCTGGTAAAGCCGCAGGCCACTCAGGACCTGTGGTATACGCAGATCTTCCGTATCTTTGAGCGCCGGGCCCTGCGCGACCTTCCCTGCGAGGAATAGGTCTCGCTATGTCCCAGCACACCAAACACGGCTGCGACCATATCTTCTTTATCGGCTTTTTGGGCGCGGGCAAATCGACGCTTGCGCGCAACGTGGGCACTATGTTCAAACGTCGCTTTATCGATACCGACCGCCTTGTCGTGCGTCGTTGCGGTAAATCGGTGACCGAGATTTTTGAGACCGAGGGGGAGGAACGTTTTCGTGAGCTCGAGACCTCGGCGCTCCGTTCGCTCCAAAGCGAGCGCAGCCTGCTGGTTTCCTGCGGCGGAGGTATCGTCGAGACTCCGGTGAATATTGAGCTTATGCACCAGATGGGAATCTGTGTGTATCTCGAAGGTGACTTTGAGGATTCGATTCGCCAGATTCGTCGGTCCGACACGCGTCCCGATTTCCGTTCGCCCGAGCATGCCGCGCGCCTGTTTGAGCATCGCCGTCCGCTATATCGCCAGGCCGCCGATATTACCCTTGATATTCGCAACAAGTCCTTCGAGGACGTTTCCTACCTTTGTGCCGAGATGCTTTTGGAGCGTGGGCTGCTATGATTCGCCGTCAACTGATCAATTTCCAAAACCGCAGTGTCGATGTCCGCGTCGGATTGGGCGCGTTCGAGGAGCTGTCGCGCATGTTTGCCTCGGCTGTGGGCAAGCCTAAGCGCGCGTTGGTGGTTTGGAACGACGCCACGTCAGAGCGTTTTGGCGAGGTCGTCGAGCATGCTCTGGTTGATGCCGGTTTTGTCGTGTCGCAGCTCCCACTCGAGGTTTCGCCTGCTGGTGCCACGCTGGCCGATGCCGATGCCATCTTTGGCGCCCTATCTGCCAACGGCATTACCTGCGACGATCTGGTTGTCGCCGTTGGTGATGCCGCAACCTGCTCGGTTGTTAGCTGGTGTGCTAATCAGTGGTGCGGTCGCACCGAGTGCGCCTTGCTGCCGACAACGTTCGACGCCATGCTCACGGTCGCGACGACCATGAAGCCGCTCGTCGCCTCGTCGTCGAATGCGCTTCCCGCTATCGCGTTCCGTCCCGAATCGGGCTTGGTCGTGTGTGACCTCGACCTTGTTCGCGAGGCGGACCCCGAGGATCTCAAGCTCGGCTATGTGGTGCTTGTTGGCACCATGCTTTCGAGCAGCAAGTCCCGCTGGAATCAGTTTACCGAGACTATTCCCGAGATTCTTTCCGGCGAGGAGGTCGCGCTCGTCAATGCTGTGCAGTGGTCCCAGACCGCGCGCAAAGACGTGCTCATGGCCACGAACCCCAGTGCTCGCCATGCACTCGATTTTGGTAAGACAGGGGAGCGCACCCTTCGCGCCTGCCTGGGCGAGGCCGCGGCTAACGTTCCCGCATACCAGCTCCTTTCCGAGGGTATGCGCTTTGAGGCGCGCCTAGCACATGATGCCTGCGACTTCGATATCGACAATGTGTTTGATCTCGACGATTGCCTGGAGGACTTTGGCATCGAAGAGCTTGCCTTCGACTTGGAGCCCACCGCGTTTATCGAGGAGTTCCGCAAGCAGCAGTTTGCCCGCTCAAACCGCAGCATGCTGCCGCTGCCCGCGGCGCTCGGCGCCATTCGCCTGACAAATGTCGAGGACGAGATTCTCGAACGTCATGCGCAGGCGTATTTGGCTTCTCGCAAGGAACTTTTTTAACTTTATTGACATCCATCGTCTTTCGTATCATTTTGAGGGACGGGTTTTCAATCGGTTGCGAATCGCTTGTGGTTCGGCTATTCGTTTGAAGCCCGTCCTGCTCTTTTTGAGGACAATAAGAAAGGAATCTGAATGTCTGAGTTTGCTGCCGGTCCTGCCGGTCGTATCGAGCGTGTCCGTGCCCTGATGGTCGAGCGCGGCTACGATGCTATCGTCGTGCGCGATGAGGCCAACCTCCGTTGGCTCACGGGTGTGAAGGGCGTCTTCGATTACACCTTCGAGTTTCCGCACGCCGCATTTATTACGGCCGATCAGTGCCTGTTCCATACCGACTCGCGCTATCTCAACAGCTTTGAGGAGAACACGCCCGCCGGCAGCCCCTGGGTCTACGACATGGACGAGGGCACCATCCCCGGTTGGGTTGCCGGCAAGATCGCGGCCAACAAGTGTCGTGTCTGCGCCGTCGAGGATGACATGCAGATTAACTTTTACCAGGGTATTCAGCGTGGTCTTGAGGATCGCTCCGTCGCCTGCATGCTGCCGCTGATGCATGACGACATTCGTAAGATGCGCGCCATCAAGGATGCCGAGGAGATCGAGCTCATGCGACACGCGCAGTCGATCACCGATGCCGCCTTCCAGCACATGCTCGGCTTTATTAAGCCCGGTATGACCGAGAAGCAGGTCCGCAACGAGCTCGAGAACTTTATGTTCGCCAACGGTGCCGACAGCTTGGCCTTTGGCTCCATCGTCGCGAGCGGTCCCAACACCGCCAACCCGCATGCCGTCCCGAGCGACCGTGTCATCGAGAAGGGCGATTTCGTCCTCATGGATTATGGCGCGGGCTACTGCGACTATCGCTCCGATATGACGCGTACCGTCGTGATGGGCGAGCCCACGCAGGAACAGCTCGACCTGTACGAGCTCGTGCGCCGCACCCACGAGGAGTGCGTCGCCGCTATCCATCCGGGCGTCGAGGGTAACGATATCTTCAAGCTTTCCAAGAAGATCATCGGCGATGCCGGTTATGGCGATTACTACAACCATGGCCTGGGCCATGGTGTCGGTATCGACATCCACGAGCTGCCCAACTTCAACCGCAGCAAGAACATCATCGAGGTCGGCTCGGTTGTCACCATGGAGCCCGGCGTCTACCTGCCCGGCGTGGGCGGCGTGCGCTTGGAGGATTACGGTGTTGTCACCGAGAACGGCTATGAGCCCTTCACCAAGACCCCGCACGACTTGCACGTCATCGACTGCTAAGCCATTCAGTTTAATTTTGGAAGCGGGGCGTCCGAAATGATTCGGGCGCCCCGCGTTCTCTTTTTATGCGCTCGCCGCAGGCGCCGCCTGCAAGTGTATAATTTCGCTCGTATGTAATTTGGACGCTTGTGCGTTCTACCCATAACAAGAAAGGTCGCTATGCCTACCATTTCTACCGCCGACTTCAAGAACGGCCTCGGTCTCCGCATTAAGGACAAGGTCTACACCATCGTCGAGTTCCAGCACGTCAAGCCGGGCAAGGGCGGTGCTTTTGTGCGCTACAAGACCCGCGATATCAAGAGCGGTCGTGTCGTCGAGAACACCTGCAACGCCGGTACCAAGTTCGAGAGCGTCATGCTCACCACCCGTGAGTTCCAGTACCTCTACAACGACGGCGCCGACTACATCTTCATGGACAACGAGTCCTACGAGCAGGTTCCCGTTCCCGAGGACATGGTGGGCGAGAACTCCAAGTGGCTGCGCGAGAACGACACCTGCCAGCTGCTCTTCGCCGACGACGAGCTCATGGGCGTGACCCCGCCGATGTTCATCGAGACCACCATCGTCCAGACCGACCCGGGCTTTAAGGGCGACACCGTTCAGGGTTCCACCAAGCCGGCCACCATCGACACCGGTGCTGTCATCCAGGTCCCGATGTACCTCAACGAGGGCGAGGTCATCAAGGTTGACACCCGCGACGGCAAGTTCGTCTCCCGCGTCTAGCAACCAACTCTTCTAGGAGGACTCATGCCCCAGGAAATCAAGATTGACGGCATCGGTATTTCGCCCGATGTTCTGACCGCCATCGTCTCGCGCGCCGTCACGGATGTCGAGGGCATCGCCTCCGTGGGCGTCAAGGACCTTGCCACCAACCTTGTCTCCATGATGCTTTCGTCCAAGGCCCCGGCTTCCGAGCCGCCGGTAGAGGCCGAGGTCATCGGCGACAAGCTCGCACTCACCGTGCGCGTCGTGGTGTTCTTTGGCTATCCGTTCAAGAAACTCGCCGAGGCCGTTCGCTCCGCCGTGGTCGCAGCTATCGATGCCCAGGTAGGCGTCGAGGTCGAGCGCGTTGACGTTTGCATCGACGGCCTCGTTTTCCCCAAGGAGTAACCTTTGAGCCTTAAGGTTTATCGCGGGCGTACGCTTGCCCGCAGTCAGGCGCTGCAGCTGCTGTTCCAGGCCGAGGCCACGGACAGCCCGCTCGAGCGCGTCCTCGAGGGCGATTTCCTGATCTCGAAGGGTCCCCTCGACCCCTACGCTCTGGAGCTGTGCCGCGGTGCCTACGAGTATATCGACCGCATCGACTGCGCCCTGCGCTCCATCGCCAAGAACTGGGATCTTATGCGCATGCCCGGCGCCGATCGCAATCTGCTGCGTATCGCCGTCTATGAGATGCGCTTCCTCACCGACGAGGAGGTCTCGGACGCCATCGTGATCAACGAGGCTGTAGAGCTTGCCAAGGCCTATGGCACCGACCAGTCCGCGTCGTTTGTCAATGGCGTGCTGGGCAAGATCGCGCGTAGCGAGGAGCTGCCGGGCGAGGACCTGTATCAGGAGCTGCTGGCCGAGGACCGCGCCCGCGAGGAGGCCCAGGCCGCCGAGGCTGCCGCCAAGGTTGCCGCCGCTCAGGCTGCGGCCGGCGTTCTCGACGAGGGTGCCGAGGTCACCGAGGTCGAGACCGGTACCGTCGAGGAGTAGCCATGCCAGAGGGTTCCGTCCGCAACTTCGACGAGATCTCGGACCGCTTGGACCAGATTATCGCTACCGTTCGCTCCAAGGATACGTCCTTGGAGCGTTCGCTCGATTTGTTTGACGAGGCGATCGAACTTGGCTCCCGTGCGGTCGATATGGTCGACAAGTTTGAGTTGACGCCTCGTGAGGCCGATAAGCTCGAGCAGGAATACGATGAGGATGCGGCAAACGAATCCCAGGATAGCCAGGCCGCGTCTCCGGATACGAATGGTTGATGGCATTCATGAAACGCGTGCGTCTCGATGACGAACTGATTTCACAGGGCATCTGCGCCGACCGCGCGGATGCCCTTCGCACTCTTATGGCCGGCTCGGTCTCGAGTGGCGGCGAGCGTTTGACCTCGCCGGGCCTTAAGGTGGCGCCCGGTCTGCCCCTGCACGTGAAGGGCCGTATTCCCTACGTGGGGCGCGGCGGGCTTAAGCTCGAGGGCGCGCTCGATGCGTTTGGGATCGATCCCCTGGGACTTGCTTGCCTCGATGTGGGCTGCTCCACGGGCGGCTTTACCGATTGCCTGCTCAAGCGTGGCGCCGCAACGGTCGTTTCGGTCGATGTGGGTCGCGCTCAGTTTGATTGGTCGCTTCGCCAAGACGAGCGCGTGAGGCTCCATGAGCGCACCAACGTGACACAGCTGCCCGAGCTTGGCTACGGCGGCGCTATCGACTTGGCTGTCTGCGATGTGTCGTTTACGAGTATCGCGAATATCATCGACGCCGTGTTGGCGTGCCTGAAGCCTTCGGGTTCGTTCTGCACGCTCGTAAAGCCGCAGTTTGAGGCGCCGGCTGCGCTGGTGGGCGAGGGCGGTATCGTGACCGACCCCTCCGTCCGCCGCGATACGCTTGTGGCGGCGATTGAGCTCTTTGCCGCCAAGGGCCTGTTCCCGCTCGACGTGTGCGTGTCGCCCATCCATGGCGCCAAGGGCAACGTCGAATTTTTCCTGTACGGCACGAGGTTTTCCTCTGGCGAGCGTGCCGACGATGAGCTGCAATCACAGGTAACGGCTTTGAGCGAGAAAGCTGCAACGCTATGAAGGTCTTTCTGGTTCCCAATTACTACAAGCAAGAGGCGGTCGAGAGCGGCTTGATGCTCGAGCTTTGGCTTTCGCGCCAGGGCTACGAGGTTGCATGGGCTGCCGATCAGCGTTCCAAGATCCAGCGTGCGCCCGATGTTGACGATGCCGACCTGGTCATTACGCTCGGCGGCGACGGCACGCTGTTGCGGGCCGCCCGCATTCTCAACTACCGCGAGATTCCCATTCTGGGCCTTTCCTATGGTCATTTGGGTTTTTTGACGGCTGCGAGCCCCGAGGATCGCGATATTTTGCAGGTCGTGAGCGATGCCCTTTCCGGTGAGCTCCATGTGAGTCGCCGCGCCACCCTCGCCGCGGATATCGTTTCGGTGCGCGAAGATGGCACGAAGGATGTCGTGCGCACGTTTGCCCTTAACGATATGGCGCTTACGCGCGGGCCCCTGTCCGATATGGTTGAGTTCGACATCACGGTGTCCGGCCATCATATCGACCGCCTGCGCGGTGACGGCGTCGTCGTTTCGACAGCGACCGGTTCCACCGGCTACGCGCTTTCCGCCGGCGGCCCCATCGTCAGTCCCGATTACACGGGCATGGTTTGCGTGCCCATCGCCCCACATACCATTCAGGCTCGCGCCTTTTTGACCTCGCCAAGCGATGTCGTCGAGATTTTTATGTCCGATGACCGCCCGAGCGTGCCTGCGATCGCCATCGATGGACAGTTTATTACCTGCGATGGCACGGTCGAGAGCGTGGCCGTGCGTCGCGGTCCCGGCGATGTTCTGCTGCTGGATTACGGCCCCGAGAGCTTCTATAACTCGGTGAGCCGCGTGTTCTACGGAGTTCGTCATGATCGATGAGCTGCAGGTTTCCAACATTGCCCTCATTCGCGAGGCGACGTTGGTTCCGAGCGCGGGCTTAACGGTTCTGACCGGAGAAACCGGCGCCGGTAAGACTGCGTTGCTCTCGGCGCTTAAACTCATTCTGGGCGAGCGCGCGGATTCGTCGACGGTGCGCGAGGGCGAGACGCTTGCCAACGTCGAGGCGCGCCTGTTTGACGGCCCGCACGACACGGAGGGCTTCACCGTTCAGCGCAGCCTTTCTGCCGAGGGTCGCAGCCGCGTAAAAATTGACGGCCGCATCGCCAGCGTGCGTGAGCTTTCGGAGCGTGTCGGTGTGATGATGGATCTTTGCGGCCAGCACGAGCACCAGCGCCTGCTCGACCCTGCGCATCATGTTGCCATGGTCGATGCATGGGCGGGGCGCCCGGCGCTCGAGGCGCTCGATCGCTATCGTGCTTGCCTTAAGGCATCGCGCGCGGCTGCCAAAGAGGTCCGTCGCGTCGAAGAGGCCTCACGCGCGCAGGGGAGTCGTGTCGAGGAAGCGCGCTTCGCTCTGGAGCGCATCGCCGAGGTCGACCCCAAGCCGGGTGAGTATGAGGAGCTCGAGGAGCTGCTGCCGCGCTCCGAGCATGCTGAGGTGTTGGTGGCAACGGCCAACGATGCCCATGCGTCGCTTGCTGCCGAAGGGGGAGCACTCGATGCCGTGAACAGCGCCGTGGCGGAGCTTTCGCGCATGGCTACTGTCGATCGCAAGTTGGGTGATATCGCCGATGCGCTTTCGGATGCCTGCATCTCGCTCGAGGATTGTGCCAACGAGCTGCGTGCCTATCGAGATGGGGTCGCCTTCGACCCGCGCGAGCATGCTCGTATGCGCGAGCGGTATTCCGACCTTAAGGGACTTTTGCGTCAGTGGGGTCCCACCATGGACGACGTGTTTGCCATGCGCGATAGCTCCCGAGAGCTGTTGTCGCTGGTAGACGATGGTGATGAGCAGATTAAGAAGGCGCGCGAAGCGCTTGGCGCGGCGGAGCGCGAACTGTTCGCCGCCGCCAAGGCACTTAAGCGTGCACGCAATACGGCAGCCCCGCGCTTTTGTCACGAGGTTGGCCGTCAGATGGCGCGCCTGGAGATGGGCGGCGCCGAGCTCGTTTGGGACTCGCGCGATCTTCCGCGCGCCGAGTGGACGCCGGCGGGCCCTTCGAGCTACGAGCTTTTGTATCGTAGCGGTGCCGGATTGACGCCGCGCCCCCTGCGCCGCATTGCGTCTGGCGGCGAGCTGAGCCGTGTCATGTTGGCGAGCAAGGTTGTTTTGGGTAACGCGGACGGCGTGGATACGTTGGTGTTCGACGAGGTCGATGCCGGTGTTGGTGGCTCTACTGCACGCGCCCTTGCGAGCGTTCTGGCAGATCTTGCCGCAACGCATCAGGTGATTGTCGTAACGCACCTGGCGCAGGTCGCCGTCATGGCCGACAAACATTACGTGGTGAGCAAAGAGCCCGGCGACGTTCCCCAAACCCATCTGGATGAGGTGGCCGGGGACGCCCGTACCGCAGAGATCGCCCGTATGCTGAGCGGCGATCAATCGGAGGCGAGCTTGGCCCACGCTAAGCAGATGCTCGAGGAAGCGCGTGCTTAGGCCGAGCCGTTACATGTATGTTCGACCCGGCCGCCACGAAACCGGCCCATCTACTACGTTTAATAGGCTATCGGCAACCACGCCTTGAATTGCAAAAAGAAAACCGCAGGTAGAACGCCTGCGGTTTTTCTATTTTCGGTTTGTGGTTGGGCCATACTGATAAAACGTAGTAGATGGGCCGGTTTCGTGGCGAGTGGCGTTTGTCGGCTCGCCAAAATTTCTATTCCACGACCTTATCCGGCTGGATAAGCTCCTCGTAGTAGCTAATGTGCTCTCGGGCGTCCTCGATTTCGGGCAGCAGGAAGTTGTAGATAACCTCGATGATCATCGTGGCGCTGATCTTGGAGAACGCAAAGTCGCCCGTGGTGAGCAGCGCCTCGTGGTTCACGGTATTAAAGGTGTAGTCGGCTAGGCGAGCAAGCGGAGACTTGCTGTCGCTGCTGATGACGACTACGGTGGCACCACAGCCTCGAGCCGCTTTTGCCATGCGATTCAGTCGACGCGACTTGCCAGAGTTCGAGATCAGCACGATAACGTCGCCGGGGCGCAACGTGAGCGCAAAGCCGATTGATGTCTCGCTGATGGTGCTTGACATACAGCGAAGGCCCAGTTGCGAAAACTTAAACGTCGCGTCGAGCGCAACGGCGTTGGTATTACCTACGGCTGCAAACTCGATAGCCCCTGCGTTCTTAAACGCGTGGACGACGGCTGCCAGTGTATCGTGATCAATGCCATCGATGGTCGCATTGAGTTCACTGACCTTTGCGGCGAGGATGTTTTTGAGGCTCTGCTCCATATTATCGAGCGAGACCTCGTCTGTGAGGCCTTCACTGCGCTGGCTCTCCAGATCGCGCGCCAGCGAAAACTGAAAGCTGCGAAAGCTTCCAAAGCCCAGCTTGCGGCAGAAGCGCGAGACGGTGGCCTCGGAGGTTGCGGCGGCGCGCGAGAGTTGCGCGGCTGTTAGGAGCGGTGCCTCGGACTGGTGCTCTAGGATATAGTCGACAATGCGCTGCTCGGACTCGCTGTATCCCTTGTGCGTGCTAATAAGGGAGAGTGCGCTCTTGCTGCTATCGGACATGAATGACTCCTAGTTGGCATTAAAAGCTGTCTTGTTGTGTGCCGCTCTAGTATACGGGGAAATCAATTACAAGATACACCTTGCTGTTTCAAAAGTTGATGGTAAACTTTCATCGACCGTTTACGGTTGTGAAAGAACCTTTCACCGGAGAAATAGGCTTGATTGCTTCTCATATAAGCGGTGGCTTGGTATCTTTCAGGAGTGGAAAAGCGCGCACCGTAGCGCGTGTAGGGGAGCGCCCGCGGGCGCAGTACTCAAGAAGGAGGGACACATGGCTAAGTTTGACATCATCGCCGCCACCGGTTGCCCGACCGGCATCGCGCACACCTTCATGGCGAAGGAGGCGCTGGAGAAGGCAGCTGCCGAGCGCGGTCTGACCATTAAGGTCGAGACTCATGGCCAGGTCGGTGTCGAGAACGAACTCACGAAGGGTGAGATCGCCGGTGCCAAGGCCGTCGTCGTCGCAGCCGATAAGGATGTCCAGGCGGAGCGTTTCGCCGGTAAGCCCATGGTTTCCGTCGGTGTTTCCAAGGCACTGTCCGTCGAGGCTGCCGGTAAGCTGATCGACCGCGCTCTCGCCGCCAAGGGCGACGACACGGTTGCGGCTGCTGCCGATGTCGAGGATGAGGTCGAGGAGAAGGAGTCCATCGGTCACATCATCTATAAGCACCTCATGAACGGCGTCAGCCACATGCTGGTCTTCGTCGTTGCCGGTGGTGTTCTGACCGCCGTTTCGTTCCTGTGGGGCATCACGTCCTTCGACTCGACGGCTGCCGACTACAACAGCTTTGCCGCTATGCTCAAGATCATCGGCGGCATCGCCATGAACCTCATGGTTCCCGTGCTTTCCGCCTATATCGCCGAGTCCATCGGCAAGCGCCCGGCGCTCGTTCCCGGCTTTGTCGCCGGTATGATCGCCATCCAGGGCCTGCCCGTTAATGCCGAGACCGGCATGATCGATGCCGGTGGTGCCGGCGTGGGCTTCGGCTTCCTGGGCGGCATCGTCGGCGGCTTCCTCTCTGGCTATGTCATCCTGCTGCTCGAGAAGGTTTTTGCCAAGCTGCCCAAGAACCTGGACGGCCTCAAGGCCATCTTCCTGTACCCGCTGTTCTCGACCGCCATCGTCGGCCTGGTCATGCTCGGCATCTCCGGCCCCATGGCTGCCATTAACACCGCCATGATGGACTTCCTCAAGGGTCTGTCTGCCTCTGGCGCTGTTGTCCTGGGTCTTGCCATTGGCTGCATGTGCGCCTTTGATATGGGCGGCCCGGTCAACAAGGCTGCTTACGTCACCGGTACCGCTATGCTTACCGAGGCCCTGGCTGCCGGTGTCGGCACCGACACCTATAACTTCGGCACCAACTTCATGGCTGCCGTCTCCGCCGCCTGCATCGTTCCGCCGCTGATCACCACCTTTGCCGTTATCGTCGGCAAGAAGTATTTCAGCCAGGAGGATCATGACGCCGGTATCGTCAACCTCATCCTTGGTTGCACCCACATCACCGAGGGCGCCATTCCGTTCATGACCAAGAACATCTGGCCCGTCATGCCCATCATGATGCTCGGTTCCTCCATCGCCTCGATTCTGACCATTATGTTCAACGTCCACGATCCGGCGCCTCACGGTGGTTTCCTGGTCCTGCCCGTTGTCGAGAACGGTCCGCTGTGGGTCCTCGCGATCCTCATCGGCGCCGTGGTCGGTGGCATCCTGTTCGTTGCTTTCAAGAAGTATGACTTCGAGAAGAATCAGAAGGCCGCTCCCGCCGCTGCCGCTAAGCCGGTCGAGGCTCCCAAGGCCGCTGCCGTCGAGGCCCCCAAGGCTGAGGCTTCCGACTTCGTGAAGGTCGAGAACGTTTTTGTCGCCGAGGATTTTGCTTCTCGTGACGAGGCCCTGAGCTTTGTCTCCAACCAGGCTGTCAAGGCCGGTATCGCTGACGACGCCGACGCCGTAATGAACGCCTTCCTGGCCCGCGAGGCCGAGGGCACCACGGGCATGATGGAGGGCTTCGCTATTCCGCATGCCAAGTCTGATGCCATTACCGAGGCCGCCGTCATCGTCGTCAAGGACGACTCTGGCGTGACCGGTTGGGACACCATGGACGGCGCTCCCGTCAACGTGGCTATTGCCCTGCTCATCCCCGGTGCCCAGGCCGGCACCACGCACCTCAAGATCCTGTCCAAGGTCGCCGAGGCGCTCATGGACGAGGGCTTCCGTGCCACCGTTAAGGGTTCCACCGACGCTGCCGAGATCGCTAAGACGATCAACGCCCGTCTGGTCTAATCCCGCAGCTTGCGAATAACATCGCCCCCTGTATATAAGGCGGAGACTCCATCGGGGGTCCCCGCCTTTTTTCAAGTAAACCGGTACTGAGGGACGTTCCCTTTCTGCCGACAGTTCGGCATATTCCTCAGTTCACAAGAGGGCATAGACAACCGCATCAACCAGATCAACCAGGCGAATAAACTATCAGCCATAATTTCGTTCGCACGATATTGCTCTGGACCGACCGAGTTTCCGCAGCTCGCCTGCCGGACGGGGCGGTTAAGTTTGTCGCGAGTTCCGCACGCAAAGGAAAGCACTTAATGTGCTTTCCGTCTTGCGCAGGACTGTAGAGCAGCAAACTTAACCGCCCCGCCCGGCAGGCGAGCGTGCAGGAACGACATCTGTCCAACAATTCGTGCGAAACATAATGAAAAACCGTTTGATGTGAGTTAATATAATCAACGTCGTGAATATGGCTCCTGTCGCATTGCTGATAGGGGTTAAACACAAAAAAGGAGTCAATTATGGTTTCTGAGAAGGCTACCCTCATTAATCCTCAGGGTCTTCACATGCGTCCGGCTGGCCTCTTCGCCTCCACCATGGGCAAGTTCGCCTGCGACGTGACGGTCGTCACCCCCGAGAAGGAGGTCAACGGCAAGTCCCCGATGGCCCTCATGGCTGCCGGCATCCCCTGCGGTACCGAGGTCGAGGTCAAGTGCGACGGCGCTGACGAGGCCGAGGCTCTGGCTGCTGCCATCGAGCTCATCAAGAGCGGTCTTGGCGAGTAGAACTCAAACGGGTCGCATGTTGAACAACTAAGTTCATATTTGGGGGCGCAGTGACCTGTTTAAAGGGAACTGCGCTCTTTTGTCATGGATATGGCAAAACGCTTTATCACATGACACGGAGAGAGGAATAGGAATGTATCAGGGAGTCAACGCTTCCGAGGGCATCGGTATCGGCACCGTCATGGTTGCCGTCGAACCCGACTTGACGTTTGAGCCGCACGAGGTTGCTGATTCGGCAGCAGAGAAGGAGCGCTATCAGACCGCTCTTTCGGTCTTCTGCGAGAAGACCCAGGCTCAGGCCGACCACATGAAGGAGACGGTGGGCGAGGCCGAGGCCGAGATCATGAGCGGACACATTGTCCTGGCTCAGGACCCGGGCATGACCGACGCCATCAACGCCGCCATTGACGGCGGCACCTGCGCCGAGCAGGCGCTCATGGACACCTCGACCATGTTTGAGAACATGTTCCTGTCCATGGACGATGAGATGTTCCGCCTGCGCGCGGCAGACATCGCCGACATCCGCACCGGTATTCTGGCCGAGCTTTTGGGCAAGGAGGTCGTCGATCTCTCCGTCCTGCCCGAAAACACTGTCGTTGTCGTGCACGACCTTACGCCGTCCATGACCGCCACGATCGATAAGGTCCACGTTGCCGGTATCGTCACCGAGACCGGTGGCCGCACGTCGCACTCCGCGATCATCGCGCGCGCCCTCGAGATCCCGGCTGTCCTTTCGGTTGCCAACAGCTGCACCGCGCTGCGCAACGGCATGACCGTTGTCGTCGACGGTGGCAAGGGTATCGTCGAGGCCGATCCCGACGAGGAGACGCTTGCCGCCTACACCGCCAAGGCCGAGGCTTTCGCTGCCGAGAAGGCAGCCCTCGAGGCTTTCCGTGGCAAGCCGTCCGTGACTGCCGATGGCATCAAGAAGATCATTGCCTGCAACATCGGTAACCCCGATGACGTGCCCAACGCGCTCGATCACGACGCCGAGGCCATTGGCCTGTTCCGCTCCGAGTTCCTGTTCATGGACTCCGCCGAGCTTCCTTCCGAGGAGGAGCAGTTCAACGCCTATCGCAAGGTTGCCAGCGCGCTCAATGGCGCTCCGGTCATCATCCGCACGCTCGACGTGGGTGGCGACAAAGAGATCCCGTACCTGCACATGGTCAAGGAAGAGAACCCCTTCATGGGCTTCCGTGCCGTGCGTTACTGCCTGGCCAACCCCGACCAGTACAAGGTACAGCTCCGCGCTCTGCTTCGCGCCAGCGCCTTCGGTGATGTCAAGATCATGATCCCGCTCGTCACTTGCGTCGAGGAGGTCTTGGCCGTTAAGGAGCTCGTCGAGGAGTGCAAGTCCGAGCTGACCGAAGAGGGCCGCAAGTTCAACGAGAACATCGAGGTCGGCATTATGGTCGAGACGCCTGCCGCATCGCTGATCGCTGACCGCCTGGCCGAGGTCGCCGACTTCTTCTCGATCGGCACCAACGACCTGATCGGCTACACCATGTGTGCCGACCGTGGTAACGACACCATTTCTAACCTGTACCAGGTGTACTATCCCGCCGTGCTTCGCTCGCTCAAGAACATCATCGAGAGCGGCGTCAAGGCTGGCATCATGGTCGGTATGTGCGGCGAGGCCGCTGCCGATCCGCTGCTTGAGCCGCTGCTGATCAGCTGGGGCCTCGAGGAGTTCTCGATGAGCGCTCCGTCTATCCTTCGCGCCCGCAAGACCATCAGCCAGTGGACCAAGGCCGAGTGCGACGATCTCGCCGAGAAGGCGCTCGCCTGCACCACTGCCGAAGAGGTCAAGGCGCTGCTTGAGGCTGCCGCTCGCTAATTTGGTATCAGAGGTAACCGCGTGGTTGGAATGGGCTGGCCGCGCGGCCCTCAAATATACAGGGGGTACTGTAAATGTTCTACACGCTAACCGCTAACCCGGCTGTCGACATGACGGTTTCGAGCTCTCCGCTCGAGCCCGACGAGAACGTCCGCACCGGCTCGGCCAGCTACACGGCTAACGGCAAGGGCCTCGACGTGTCCTTCGCCTTTAAGAAGATGGGCGTCGACACCGTCGCGCTCGGCTTCTTCGCCGGCTTCACGGGCAAGTTCATCGTCGAGGAGGTCATGAACCTGGGTTGCCTGTGCCGCCCGGTTTGGACCGACGGCATCACGCGTATCAACACCTATGTCAACGATGGCCAGCACGAGTACGGCATCCTTAACCCCGGCGCCCCGATTACGCCGGAGCACCAGAAGGAGCTCTACAACATCCTGGACACCGCGGGCGATCTTGAGTGCCTGATCGTCTCCGGCTCCGTGCCTCCCAAAGCTACGCCCGACTTCCTGGCTCAGGTCATGGATCACGCTCAGGCTCGTGGCGCCGACGTCGTCCTGGACCTGTCTTCCGACAAGCTCAAGGAGCTCGCTCACAAGAAGCCGCTGCTCATCAAGCCGAACCATCACGAGATGAAGGCCATCTTTGGCGTGCAAGTCGACACCGACGACGAGGTCCGCGTTGCTATGAAGATGGCTCACGATGCCGGCGTCCAGAACGTGCTGCTCACCCGTGGTAGCCGCGGCGACGCTTACTTCTCCAACGGCGAGGACATCTGGTACGCTAAGCGTGAGTTCAACATCAAGCTGGTTTCTTCCGTCTGCGCCGGCGACTGCACGCTCGCTGCGTTCCTGCACAAGTGGTACAGGGATCGCGACAACGTCGAGGAGGCCATGAAGCTCGCTATGGCCACCGGCGCCAACGTTGCCGAGTCCGTGGGCATCGGCGACTTCGGTCACGTCGATGAGTATAGTAAGCGCGTTGCTGTCCGCAAGCTCGATCGCAAGTAAGCGAAACGCTACATATTCTTGACTATATGGCGCCCCGGTTTAAGCCGGGGCGCTTATTTGTAAATTGCAAATGAGCTTCAGGGCAAGCACTCCTGATTTTTTTTGCCCCGCCTTGCTGCTTTTCTGGCGACCTGCACGCGTTCTACACCGTTCGCCGAGTTGCTATGGTCTTTTCACAAGGTGTGGAATATACTTTCATTATCACGTTGCTTTGTGAAAGGAACATTCATGATTTACACGCTCACTGCAAATCCCGCCATTGATTACAACATTTCCTGCGACGGACTTTCCGCCAACACCGTCACCCGCACGCGCAACGCGGTCTATACGCCCAATGGCAAGGGTCTCAACGTCTCGTTCACCCTCGATCACTACGGTGTCGACACCACGATCCTGGGCTTTTTTGCCGGCTTCTCAGGCGAGTATATCGTCAAGGGCGCCGAGGCCCTGGGTGTGCCCGTCAAGCCCGTGTGGACTGACGGCATCACGCGCGTCAACGTTTTCCTCAACGCCGGTCCCGATACCGAGTACAACATGGTCAATGCAGGCGCTGCCATCAATGCTGCCAACGAGCAGGAGATGTTTGAGCTCATCGATTCGCTCGACGACATGACCTGCCTGGTCATTAGCGGCTCGCTGCCCCCCAACACCTCCGAGGGTTTCCTGGCCGAGGTTCTTCGCCGTGTTAAGGCAAAGGGTGCCGAGTTCGTGCTCGATATTTCGAGCCATCAGCTGGCTGATCTCATTGCCATGGAGCCGTTGCTCATTAAGCCCAACGACGACGAGCTGCTCGACATCTTTGGCATTAAGGTGAGCGGTGGCGACGACGAGACCGTTAAGTGCGCTATGGCTGAGCTGCATGCCAAGGGCGCTAAGAATGTGCTGTTGACCCTTGGTGGTGACGGCGCGTACTTCTCCAACGGCGAGCACATTTGGTTTGCCAAACGCACCTTTGAGGTCAAGCTGCTCTCGACGGTCTGCGCCGGCGATTCCTCGCTTGCCGCCTTCCTGTCCGTGTGGCATGATGCCCCCGAGTGCGTCGAGGACGCCCTGCGCCTCTCGATGGCAACCGGTGCCAACGTGGTCGAGTGCCCTGGTTTGGGCGATTTTGCCAAGGTGGACGAATATAAGAAGCACATCGACGTTCGCCAGGTCTGCTAACCGTTTAGACATATCGTTGCCGAACACCCGCTTTGGATCTCCGAGGCGGGTGTTTTTATCTGTTGGCCGCATGGGCTCTACTGTCTTGTTCGCGCGAATCGACGATGTGATTTCATGTGCGCTCACGGTTGTTTCTTGCTAGACTGCTTGAGAACCATCGTTTAACGCTTGCAAGCGTAGGAGGCCATAGGTATGTGTAATGTTTCGCTCAACGGTACGCAGCCCACAGATGCCTCCCTGCGTGTGCTACGTGCGCTTGAGGACGCCGGTCTCGAGGCCTGGTTCGTAGGCGGTTGGGTACGTGACGCCCTGATGGGACGTCCCAGCCACGATGTTGACATGTGCTGTAGCGGCCTGTGGCAAGAGTCCAAGGCGGCGCTCGAGGCAGCCGGCATTGCGGTAGTTGAGTCGGGCATAAAATTTGGCGGCATTACCGCCCTTTGTGACGATGAGCGTATTGAGGTCACGACGTATCGCCTGGACGGTTTTTACACCGATGGTCGCCATCCTCAGAGTGTGGAGCGTGCGGCGTCGCTTGAGGACGATCTGGCACGTCGTGACTTTACCGTTAACGCTATGGCTTGGCATCCCCAGCGCGGTCTTGTCGACCGTTATGATGGCCAGGGCGACCTGGAGCGTAAGCTGATTCGTGCCGTCGGAGATCCCAAGCGTCGCTTTAACGAGGATGCGCTTCGCATGCTGCGCGCCGTGCGTTTTGCCTGCCGTCTGGATTTTATGATCGAGCCTAAGACCAAACAGGCGCTTGCCGAGTGCTCGCCGCTGCTCGATGCCGTGGCACGCGAACGCGTGGGCATTGAGCTCGAGGGGATTCTATCGACCGGTCATGGGGGAGACGCGATGCTACGCTATCCCGAGCTTGTTTGCGCCGCCGTGCCCGAGCTTGCGCCGGCTCGTGGGTTTGACCAGCGCAGCGTCTACCACGCCTTTAATGTCTACGAACATATCGCTCGCGTTTTGACGGTAGCGGGGGAGCTGGCGCTGTGTGACGGTGTGGCGCCTTCGTCGAGCTTAATGTGGGCAGCGTTTTTGCACGATGTCTCCAAGCCCGATTGCTTTACGGTCGATCATGCGGGCAGCGGCCACTTTTACGGTCATCCTGAGCTTGGCGCCAAGAAAGCGCGCGCTATTATGGATCGCTTGGCGCTTTCGCACGATTTGGTTCGCGACGTGTGTCTGCTTATCAGGTTTCACGATAAGCCGTTGCGCCCCGAGCGCTCCTGTTTGCTCAATATGATGCGCTCGCTTTCGGGTGAGGGCGTCGACACACCGCGTTTGATTGACGAGCTTATGGACCTTAAGCGTGCCGATACGCTGGGTAAGGCACCGTCGTGCTTCTATTACGTCGAGACGATCGAGGAGATGCGTTCGCTCGCACACGAACTGTTGGAAGCGGGGGAGCCCTATACGCTTAAGATGCTTGGCATCAACGGAGGGGACCTAATTCGCGCCGGCGTCAAACCGGGGCCTGAGCTGGGACAGCTGCTCAACGTCGCCCTCGACGCCGTGATCGAGAATAACGTTCCCAATACCCGTGAAGCCCTTCTGGCTCACCTCAACCTGGGGTAGCTAATTTGGGACGGGGCTTTTTTAGCTACCCCCGCTGTTAATAGGACGAACAATAGTGATTCTGGCAGGGGTAGCTAAAAAAGCCCCGTCCCAAATTAGCTACCAGGTTGACCTGTGTGTTCCATAACCTCACGACAAAATTTGGCCAATTTGGAATTTCTTCTTGCGCTCGCGTTTTTTGTCCCGTAATATATGTCCTCGCAGCACGGCAGTGCAGGTGTCATGTGGCCCGTTCGTCTAGCGGTTTAGGACGCCGCCCTCTCAAGGCGGAGATCACCAGTTCGAATCTGGTACGGGCTACCACTTCTTTTCTGCTGAGGCTTATGGCCCGTTCGTCTAGCGGTTTAGGACGCCGCCCTCTCAAGGCGGAGATCACCAGTTCGAATCTGGTACGGGCTACCAAGTTTTGGATACCCGACCTTCTTTTCGAGGGTCGGGTTTTTTATTACCTGCGGGCTTGTCTGTTAATCCCATTTGCCCCACAGCTTTACGTTTTGCTTATCTCCCATACGGGTACAATAGGCCAGATACATTGACGGTCAGAAGGAGCCTCATGACGGAGTCCTCTCAGCATACCCCAAAGCCTCAAGTCGATGTTTCGGGCGGCGATGACAACAAGAGCGCACGTCGTGGTGCCATCTTTATTGGCATTGTGCTGGTGGGCTATATCGTCTATTTGGTCGTGACCGGTCAGATGGGTCAGTTCTGGGCCGCCATGGCTAGCGTTCAGGCGCCGTGGCTCGCTGCCGCGTGCTTCTGCATGTTCCTATACTTGTTTTTTGGCATCGTGGCGTACGCGATTGCCGTATGGCTCGATCCCAATTCGCCTGTCGGCATCCGCGACCTCATTTCGGTCGAGGCGAGCGGCATCTTCTTTGGCAACCTGACGCCCATGATGATGGGCTCCACGCCTGCCCAGATTTATCGCCTGACCAAAGCCGGCCAAAATGTGGGCGAAGCGGGTGCCACGCAGTTCACCCGCTTTATCGTGTACCAGTTTGGTTTGGTGGCATGGGGTGCCATTCTGCTGCTCGCCCGCATGCCGTTTTTCGCCGAGCGCTATGGCGACATGACGCTGCTTTGCGTCTTTAGTTTTGGCGGCCACTGCTGCATTCTTCTCGGCATCTTTGCCGTGGCGTTGATGCCCAAGACCGTCACGCGCGTCGCACATTGTATTATCAATTGGCTCGAGCGCATGGGCGTTTCCGCTACTAAGATCGAGGGCTGGCGTACCTTTGTCGATGGCGAGATCTACTCGTTTTCCGAGAAATTCAAACTCTCTGCCGGCCATTTTTCGTCCATGCTGCTCACGGTCGTCATCACCATGTTGCAGCTGGCGTTTTTCTACCTGGTTCCGTATTTTTTGATGCTTGCCTTTGGTCAGTACGACGTTGACTTTTTCTCGGTCATGGCGGCGAGTGCTTTTGTACAGCTGTTGAGTTCCGCCGTCCCGCTGCCTGGCGGCACCGGTGGTGCCGAGGGCGGCTTCGCGCTGTTCCTGGGTCACTTTTTTGGCACGGCAGCGACTGCCGGCTATCTGCTTTGGCGTCTGATCACCTTTATCGCGCCGACCATTTTGGCCGCCCCTCTTTTGGGCCTTAAGAGCGCTCATAACGAGAGTATCCATGCGCGCTGGGACCGTATGATGTGCAAGCTCGGGCGCACTCCTCAGAAGCCTTCTGCGTCCGTTAAGGCACATCCAGCCTCTCAGGTTACCGTGGACCCCAATCAGCATGCTCAAAAGACTGCTGTGGCCTCTAAACCGGCACGGAAGACCTATGTTCGTCAGACTGGCGACGGTATCCGCGTTTCCCCTGCGGCGCTCAATAAAAAGAAGCGGCCCTAGAGCCCAGTTGAACTGCACCCCAAAACTTGGACGGCTTAAATAAGAACTACGCCGCAAGGGGCTGGTTCCGGAACTCCTCCGGGGTCAGCCCCTTCAGTTTAACCTGCCTTCGCCTCG